>JASFNW010000018.1:0-51673 GCA_050116835.1 Desulfobacterales bacterium | reverse complement strand
CTGGCCTTTTAATTCGGAGATCACAGATTGAAGTCCCCGAACCTCACTGCCCATGGCCGGCGGATACTCTCTGGCTGCCAGCATCCGTTCCGCAGTTTCCCAATCCCCTTCTGCCAGAGCCAATTTTACGCCGAACAAATAAATGTTGAGATCATTTGGCAACTGCTGGCTGCCACGGGAATAAACCTGCCAGCCTTCCTGAATTTCGCCCCCTTCAAGCAAATCATTCAACCAGCTTTGGTAAAGCCCGGAGTGGAGCTCGTTGAGCCGCGATTTTTCCTGATCGTCTTTAGGCGCCATGAATTCACTGGCGATTTCCAGCATATTGATGGCGTCTTCCTGACCGTAGATTTCGGCCGTCAAGGCAACCACATCCAGCATCAGTGAAATGTCGCCTGCCTGAGCGAGAATTTCAGCATCGAAATAAGAGGCCGCCTGGTCACCGGAACCTTCCTGAGCCGCACGCGACAGCACTAACCGCAATTGGCTGATCACCGCTTCGGGTTTCAGATAATCGGGAGTTTGATTGGGCGACAGCCTGGATTCAAAACGAAATGCACGGACAAATGCCGCCAGACGATCCAAATTTGAAAATTCGTCGCCCAGAGCCAGCGCTCTTAAAAATTCTTCTTCCCGGCTGTTGGCGAAGCTGAGGCGATAGTAATCGTCAACCCGGATATCCGCTTTTAAATTGCGCCCCTCCTCTCCGGTCCATAAAAAAGTACCGGCGTCTGGATCGCCGAAAGTCCAACCAACCACACGACCGTTCTGAATAAAAACGCCGGCTTCATTGATATCATCTGAAACGGCGCCTTTCATAAAATTCCCCTGTGGGGTGAGATCCCCGATGTCAATCCGTTCCGGCGGGTCCGTAGATCTGAGCGCCGTCCAGGTCATCGGCGTGTCCGCGGACCAGGGGTACAGGTCCGGGCTGTCGATAACTTGGTCCTCCCGGATTCGCCAGAGACTGATTTGGTCCAGATCATTAACAATGCCGCCTTCGATGCGGGGTCGAGCACCGGAATCCATCTGAAGAACCCAGTTGTATCCGCCTATTGTCTGACGCATGGGCACCGCAATCCAGCCACCGCCGACAACCGGTACAGCGGTTTCCAAAACCAGATTTCCGACAACATCCCTTATCTGCAGTATTCCGATCGGAATATTGAAGGGCTCCGCTTCGTCGGTCGGGCCGACTTTTGCAAAAGATGTCTTTTCGGGCAAGGGCAAAGGTTCGCGTTTGGGTAAGGCCTTTTCAACAGATGCCGCCTTGTCTTTTAGTGGAGGTGCGCTGATGCGGCTTGAATCGGTTTGAAAGTAATAGAACAGGCCCGCGGCGAGCAGGATAATGACAACAGCCAGGATCCAGCTTCGGCTTTTTGGGGGGACAGGTACTTCATGCAGGGATGCGCCGCAATTGTAACAGATGTCAGACTCAACGGGATTTTTAATGCTGCATTGAGGACAGTCAATGATATCTTCGTTGTCGGCTGTGTGCGTATCCATGATCCGATTAGTCAAAAATCATCGTACTTATGGCACGGTTAAACTGCTCATTGCAAACTATAGCATAAATCAACGGAGGCCAAAATACATAATCTGCCATCAGCGACGTCTTTTGACGAGATCCGGGCACCGGGTTCTATTGCGGCAATGCATTTAAGACATCAGCGATAAAGGCATCGTCACTCCAGGCACTTTTATCGGAAGTAGCACCGAATCGAACCAGCACCAACTTTCTGGACGGAACGATAAATACCCGCTGTTCCTGAAATCCCCGGGCAAAAAAGACGTCCGGTGGCACAGACGGCATCAGTCGATCTGATGGATTCCCCGATGCCCCCGCATTTAACCAGAACAATGCGCCATACTCTCCTCTCGGCGCTTGAGATGTGGGGGTCGTGGTGTACTTCACCCAGTCTTCCGGCAGAATTCTTTCGCCATTCCAGACGCCGTCCTGCAAATACAAAAGACCGAAACGCGCCCAGTCCCTTGGCGTTGCAAACATATAAGAGGAGCCGACAAACGTACCGGACGGGTCCGGTTCCATAACCAGACTGAGCATTCCAATTTTATGAAATAGATTCTGATACAGATATTCGTAGTAGTGGGCATGATCTATTTCAATGGCCTGCCGGACGATGCGGGCAATGATATTGGCCGTGCCGCTGGAATAATTCCACTTCGAGTCTGGCTCGGCTTCCAGCGGCTTTAATGCTGCGTAGGCGGCAAAGTCACGGCTATCGTAAAACATATACACCGCATCGGAAAAGGGTGCATACGCTTCATTGAACTCCAGCCCACTACTCATACGCATCAGCTGGTCAAGCGTAATGTTTTGGCGCCGGTCGCCCGCCTGCTGCCACTCGGGCACCGGCGCAGCGCTGTTTAACTGAAGTTTGCCTTTTTTTACCAATACGCCCACCACTGCATTGGTCACGCTTTTGCTCATCGACCATCCCAGCTGCGGCGTGTTCCGATCGAACCCCGGTGCATACCGTTCAGCGATCAGTTTTCCGTCGTAAACAATCACAACTGCGCGTGTTTTTCGTGGGTGTTGGGGATTGGGTTCAGCAAAGGCGGTCTCAACCGCTTTATCGAGCTTTACGGCATCAATGCCCGGCGGTAAGGAAGGAACCGGTCCTTGGTTGCCGGCCGGCCATGGCAATTTCGAGCGCTGCTCCGGCATATACCGGGGCGGTGGAATGTACCCGATCTTCTGCTGTCTGAATTCAACTTCGGGTATGTCTTTGAGAATGGTACAACCGCAACCATCACGGTAAATCGCACGCAGTTTGGCAAAACCAAACGCATCGGCAGTAACGGTTTTAGCGTCCGGATCAACCTTGAAATCAGTGATGGCAAAAAGAAAGTGAAGGGGCGCAATGTCTTCTTTAAATACGTTTTGCGCATCTCGGCCGGAGATAAACACGTTGGAACAGATGGTTTTGGCCGTATGACCGGAGCTGATCGGAAGGGTATCGGACAGATACCAGCAGGCGCCGACGAGCAGTAGAACCAAGACAACTGCGACCGCTAACATAATCTGCTTCACCCAGCGCCCCATCATAACCTCCTAAAAAAGAAATCATTGTCTAAACCGCTATGCCTTTAACCTGCTGTATTTCGCTGTTTGACATAAACGGTAAGTCCCTTCATCTTGACAATCTGGACCGGCTGCCCGGGCTCAATGGGGGGTCCGTCACCGATTTTTTCAGCCCGCCAGAGTTCACCGCGAACCTGCACATAGCCTGACGGCGCCAGCCGGCCCTTAGCAATACCATGCTCACCGATCATAGTCCGCGACCGGCCGGGGCGTTCCCAATCATAAGCCCGCCACACAACCGGAAAAAGCACGATGTCTTTGATAACCCATAAAGCAAGGATACTCCAGAAAAGCCATGCAGGCAAAACAACCCAGTGCCGGATAATAAACAAAATCAGAATAACAGCAACCAATCCCGGAATATTCAGAAAAATATATCGGAGATAGATCGGCCGCGGTATCTTCCGTAAATTCAGGTTCATCTTACACAATATTAAAATTAGACTGCATTACCTGGATTGCCTGGATTTTTTTCGCCTCTTTCCAGCCTGCCCCGCCGAAGTTTGTTAAACGAAGGCGTCTGAATCCTGTCAGAAAAAAGATTTCAGCGCTTGTGAGATCATGCAAATATATTCGCTTTCCAATAAATTGCGCTCGGATTTGATCTGGCTAAATGCCTGCATTAACGAATCGCGCTCAACAGGATGGTCCTTACGCAAAATGGCCGTCTGGGTCGGACAAAGATACCAGGTGCAAATCCAGGGTCGGTTAATGCGCGGCAGTCGGCATCCGCTGGACCGATGATAGCAACATGGGTTTATTAAATTCGCTCTTGGCTGGCACGCTGGTATTACAAGCTGATTAAAATGCATAAACAGCAGGTCTTTAAAATCGAACCAGACGCTGGCCTTCAGGCAGCACGGCTCCGGACACCAGGGGCAGCTGGCGGCGCACAGCTCATCCAGGATCGGAAAAACAGCCCTAAAACATGATTTGAGTGTTTGAGCCCGAATACACAATGGCTCTAAATCCGCACGGTAACGCCGGAGGTGATACGTGACAGCCTGATGAGCCATTCGCCATGTCAGGCGGGAGGCCCAGGGTATGCCGGATTTCGATCGTTGATCAACTATGAGTTCAGACATGACTAGCGCCGCTGAAGAAAACGCCTGGCCTGAGAAAGGGTTTCAGCAGCAGCAATGATTAGGTGGTCGTCAATACGCTGCCCGTCCAGGTACTTATTGAGATGAAAATCGCTGCCGTCCATTTTACATATTTTTCCACCGGCAGCTTCGATAATGACCCGCGCGGCGGCCAGGCCTTGAAAAGAATCGTTGGTAATGAGGGCGGCATCGGCACGTCCCATGGCCACATAACACATATGCGCGGATGCGCAACCCAGCGACCGAATTTTGCCCGGAAAGGTGGTTTTATAGTTCCGGTGAAATCGCGAATAGGTTAGTAAAAGGCTTTGGTCATCGATATGGCCCGTGTCGGTTACCCGTATTTTTTCATTGCCCCAAAATGCATCCTTGCCGGCCCGGGCGTGAAATAGATCGCCGGTTGCCGGCATGTAAAACAGCCCCAATATTGGCCAAAAATTGTCCAGTAAAGCAATGGACATGCCCCAGATGGGAATTCCCCCCTGGAAATTGGCCACCCCCTCCAGCGGATCAAATATCCAAAGATAGCTTTTTTGACCATGGGAATAATTTTCATTGAGTTCACCAAAGCGAAAAGTCTGGTGTTCCGGAAATTCCTGTTTGAGGCGATTTTGAAACACGCTGGTAAGCTGATTTTCGGCCTCGGTCACCACACGTTCATCAAATCGGACCTGGGGCTTGCCCTTGCCGTAATAGGCCATTGCCTTTTCACCTGCCTGATGAATGGCATCCATCGCAAATTCGCTTAGCTGATCGATCCCAGGGGCCATACAATACCTCCTTTGATATTAATCTTGGTATTTGGTGTTTCCTTGGAAGTGGTGTCTAGCATGCAATAAACTAAACACCAAATACGAATAACCAAACCCTAATCCTCGGTAATCTTAATCACTACCAGGGTGACATCATCTTCAGGAGCGCGGTCACCCAGAAAAACATTAAATTCATGAAAGCAGGACGTCAGTATTTCTCTGGCGCTGGCCTGAGCAAGCTTGCGGGTGATCTCGTAAATGGGTGCCTTGCCGAACATCTCACCGCCGGGATTGCGGGCCTCCCAGAGACCGTCAGAGCCCAGTAAGATGATCTGACCTTTTTTCAGATTTGTTTTCTGATATTGCGTATAGTGTCCATCCATGTCAACGCCCAAAACGATGCCGGCACCGCGCAATTCTTTAAATGTATCGGTTTGCGGATCATAAAAAATAGCCGGGTCGTGTCCGGCACGCACCCAGTACAGACAGTTGTTTTTTGTGTCGATGGTCAGATAAAACAGGGTCATAAAACCGCCAGTCTCCGCAAAATCTCTGACCATCTGCTGATTCACATCGGATACAATATCCACCAAAGTGCCCGGCAGCATGGATCGTTGTCGCAGAAAAGCCCTGGCAGTAGCCATCATCAGGGCGGCAGGAATGCCGTGGCCGGACACATCTCCAATGGTCACTGTAAAATCTCCCGGATGGGTTTTACTGGTATCCGGAAAGTCATAGTAATCACCACCGGTCTCGTCACAATAGACAATGGTGGCGGCAACATCTAATCCCTCCAGTTGCGGGTTTTGCCGGGGTAACAGGGTCTGCTGAACTTCTTGGGCCAGATACAGCGACTGACGAATCTCATCCCGCTCTATGAGCCCCTCGGTCATCTCATTTAAGCCATCGCCCAGAACACCCAGCTCATCATTGGAAACCACTCGAACTTTTTGCTTGAAATGCCCTTTTCTCACGCGCCGCACGAGCACCATCATATCGGTGATCGGCTGTATAATGGATTTTCCGGAAAGCACATTCAAGCGGCCGCCCACGAAGATAAAAATACTGCACAGGACAATTGAAAAAATGAGCAAATCCCGGCCGAAATCAACAGCTGAAACGGAAATCAGATCATTTTCCCAATAAATAAAAGCAAGGGTGCCGACCAGAATAATCATCGGTGCCAGCGTCCCGACTCCGTAAAGGACCCGTATTCTTCTGAGAATGGACAATTTGATGGTTCCCGGTATGGCGGCCAGTTTGCCGGCGGGAAAAAATATTCGAATCAGCCGGCGACGGCTGTAAGCTTCGGTCAGAAAAAAGGAGATAATAGCTGAAATATATCCGACCATAAACCCTCGAAATAGAACAAAAAAACTGATTCGAGGCGGTGCGTCTCGGAAAATGATAAAAAAAATGCCCAATAGCGCTGTCAAAATGATCCACATGCCTAAATTGACCAGCCCTAAGATAAAGGGCAAATTCAATAAGCGACGAGATGCCCTTTCCGCCAGATCAGGCTCTATTTCCAGCCCCTGGCGAACAAAATTGACCACCTGGGTAATCGGGCGCTGAGCAATATATTGCAGTCCGATCCCGATGCCGATCACCAGGGGATATAAAGAAAGAATGACCCGCCAGCCACCGGCCAGAAGGAAAGCCCGCTGTTCCTTAAAAAATGCCACCGGTGTGAAAAGGTTGAGCAGAACGATAATGAGAAAACCCAGGAGGTTTGCGCCGATATTTCGACCATAAAGTTCAGGGAGGCGGATTTGCTGAAAAGAAGAATCCAGCGTGGTTCTCAAGCTTTTTGTCCTTTCTGCCGGAAAATGTCGACCGGGTTACGGCGCGCTAATGCAGTCTAAATCAAAATAGCCGCTCAGAATAAAAGGATCAAGAGGAAATAAAATTTCTTGATCTGACTGCCGAACTGACGACAAGCGGTTTCAAAACCACTTCTTAGGTTTATAAGGATCTATCTATCCATGGACAATAGCTCTTGACTCACCAGAAATAGTGGCATAATGGATCTTTGGAACGCTGGGTCAAGCAGATTTGATCAATTACGACTGGATCTTATCCATATCTGTACCCAAATTCCCATTTTTCCAACATTCCAGCACTCTAATGTGCTTTAGAATTGAAATATACGGTTCATTTATGGTTTCATGTAGTAAAATTGGCGATACTGTTAAAATTGAACTTACTGTCGAGGAGGGGCTCATATGGACACAAATATTCCGACCAGGGAAGAAGCGCTAGCGCTTTTAAAAAATTATAACAAAAACGAAAGCCTCATAAAGCATGCACTGGCAGTGGAGGGCGTTATGCGCTACATGGCCCGCAAGCGAGGCGGGGACGAGGAAAAATGGGGGGTGATCGGTCTGATTCATGACCTGGACTATGAGCAGTTTCCGGATCAGCACTGTAAAAAGACCGAGGAAATTCTGAGAGAAAATAACTGGCCGGAAGAATATATCCGGGCGGTCGTCAGTCATGGCTGGGGAATTTGCAGCGATGTCAAACCCGAATCAGATATGGAAAAGGTCCTGTACGCCATCGATGAACTGACCGGGCTGGTGGTCACATCCGCTCTGGTGCGGCCTTCCAAGAGTGTCATGGACATGAAAGCCAAATCGGTTAAAAAGAAATGGAAGCAGAAACAGTTTGCCGCCGGCGTCGATCGATCGATCATTGAAAAAGGCGCTGCAATGATGGGGGTGGAGCTTTCCGAGTTGATCACCGACACCATCATGGGCATGCGCGAAGTGGCCGAAGAAATCGGCCTGAAAGGCAACGTCGAATAAAAGACAGTCTGATTTTTATTAACCACGGAGATCACAGAGAACACCGAGAAAAGCGTTAAGGTTTAACTCTGTGAGCTCTGTCCCTTCTGTGCCCTCTGTGGTAATTTTTATCATATCAAGCACCCGGGCGCAGACGACCGCGATACAGCGAAAAGAAAATCCCACACGCACAAAAGCATGAAAATATAATAAAGGACACCCGCACGCTTTTGATCAACATCTCATAGGATTGAGGCGTAATCTGGGCCCGTCCGATATAAAGCGCAAAAATCAGCGTCACAATCCCCATACTCAGCATCTGCCCCAAAAGTCGCATGGTGCCGACCGATGCCGAGGCAATTCCGTATAACCGCCTATCCACCGAACTCATAATGGCATTCATGTTGGGAGAAGAAAACAGGGCAAAGCCAAAGCCCAAAACCATCAGGCTAAAAACGATGTAAATCAGCGCTGTATGCGCATTCAGCACAATTAACATGGCCAGCCCCAATGCCGTCAGGCCCATACCCAGTGACGAAATGACGCGCGGCTCGATGCGGTCAGAAAGTCGGCCTGCAAACGGAGAAAAAATAGCCATCATCACCGGCGTCGATACCAGCACCACCCCGGCTCCCTGGGGTGATAATCCTTTGATATATTGCAGATAAAAACTCAGCAAAAAGGCAACGGCAAAGGTGGCGCTGTAATTGATCAACGCTGCCAGGCATGAGAACGCATAGGTACGATTGGTGACAAACAGATCAACGTCGAATACCGGGCTTGCCACCACCAACTCCCAGCGAACAAAGGCGAACAGCCCCACCACACCGGTCAGGATCAGGATAACGCTCAGGGTCGCCGGAATTATGGATACGCCGTACATGAAAGCAAAAATGGCGGTGCCGTAAACAATGGAACCGGTCATGTCGAATTTTTGGCCTTCAGCGCCCTTCCATTCGCCTTTTAGCTTAAAGATAACCAGCAGGATAATCAGGACGCCAAAGGGGATAATGATCAGAAAAAGACTTCGCCAGCTCAGATGCTGGGTTATAAAACCGCCGAAAAACGGACCGCAGGACAAGCCGATGTAAACTGCGGCAACGGCAATGCCCAATACCTTTCCACGTTCTTTCACCGGGTAAACCGAGCTCAAGATGGCAATGCCGGTGGCAAAAACCATGGCGCTGCCCGCTCCCTGGAAAATTCGAAACGTGATCAGCATGGGTGCCGAATTGGCCACGGCAGACAGCAGCGATGTCAGGGTGAAAAGCCCCATTCCGAGCATAAAGATCTTCTTGCGCCCATAAATATCAGCCAGCTTTCCAAAAGGCACCAGAGACACGGCTGCGGCCAGCAGATAAGACGTCGCCACCCAGCTCAACACCACTGCATTGGTTTTAAATTCCTTTCCGATAGCCGGCAGCGCGATATTGATCGAAGAGATCATGAACGGCGTAATAAACGAACTCATTGATGCAATCGTCAGGGCGGCTAATTTTGTGGCTCTGTCAGTCATTCTACCGCATTAAACTCCTCAGCTGTAAAACCTGCTTAACATACAAAAAGTGGAAAATCCTTGCAATCCTATAAATTCAACAGGGTCGCCTCGCAATTTAATTCGGACTGAAATCATGTTTTTAAAAAGCTGCAACCCCTTTAGTTTTTAGATAATTTACCGATATATAGACCGTTACCCATGAAAATGCGGTACACAGCCCTGACTAATAATTTTATTCATAAATTCAATATATTGTGGATTTGGTTAATCTTTTTACAAAATCACAACCAACTCTGCGGGCGGCATTCTGGATGCAACCGTTACAAACCGGACAATTCAAGCCAAAACGGACAGGCTCGAAGGGAGATTGTCGCAGCGCATGGTTTTATGGTTTTACGGTTATCGAATTGCTGATCGTGCTGGCGATCATTGCCACGTTGGCAGCCATCGCGATCCCCAGCTATGTCAGTTCACGCAACAAGGCCAAGATTGCCATGGCGATCAGTGAAATCAAATTGATCGAAAAAGCAATCCTGGAATTCTGTGCTGAAAAGGGTCAATTACCCAATAGTTTAAACACTATCGGCCTGGCTCAAATGGCTGACCCCTGGGGCCGCCCGTATCAATATTTGCGGATCGACGGCGGGACAACGCCCGGACTCAACGGCATCCGTCGCCGGGATAAAAATGCCAATCCGGTGAATTCGGATTTTGACCTGTACAGCCTGGGCCGGGATGGCAGCACAACGGCTCAGTTTACCGGAAAAAAGGCCCGTGACGATGTTGTTCGTGCCAACAATGGTCGTTACTTCGGTCTGGCAGAAAAACACTAACAGATGCGATTACAAACAAACACATTCAGCAGTAAAATTTCACGGCACATTTTTGCAACCTTTGTGACCTGCGCTCTGGTTCCGGTTTGCGGTGTAGCCGTTCTGGCTTACTTTACGGTAACCCGGCACCTTGAGACCCAGACACTTGAAAGCCTGCGCCATGCCGCAAAATCCCAGGCCAAAACGCTGGATGATCGCCTGCATCTGGTGGCGAACGAACTGGAGCTGATCAGCTCGGTGACCCAGGACCAGAAACGAATCAAACCTATCAACCTGGATGCCCGGCTGCGGAATCGGCTGCCAAAGCGGTTTAACAGCATTACCCTGTTTGGGCCCACGAATAAAGCGCAGCCGATTCTAAAACTCCCGGTCTTGCCTCCTTTTAAGATGGACACCGATGATGTCGAGCACATGGCGGCCGGCCGTTCAATATTGGCGGAAATTGGGGCTCCCTCATCTAAGCCGGTGCTCATTATGGTGCGGCAGATAGATGTCGCCAACGCCGACCCGGGCTTTTGGGTTGCTGAGATAAATCAGAAATATTTGTGGGCCTACGATACGATGGACAACCTACCGCTGGATACGGACTACTGTGTGTTGGATTCAACGTATCGCTTGCTGCACAGTTCACGGGCTGATCTGGCAGACATCTCCGATTTACTGAAATCAAAAACGCAAACGTCGACTTCGGGACATTTTACAATTAGCATCAATAACAAAGCATTCATCGCCAGCTACACACAGGTATTCTTGCAGCCAAACTTTAAACTGCCGTATTGGACCGTTATTCTACTGAAACCCAAATCAGATGTTTTTGCGCCGCTGGCCGAATTTAAAATCAGTTTTACCGCCATCATTTTTTTAACCCTCATGGTGGTACTGTGGTTGAGCATCATGACCATCCGTAAAAATCTGGTACCCATAAGTGCTCTAAAAGAAGGTGCCCAGCGGATCGCCGCCAGGGATTTCAGCGAACCGGTAAAGGTCGCCAGTCATGATGAATTTAAAGATTTGGCCATTGTGTTTAATGAAATGGCAGACGCACTGGACCATAAATTTAAAACCCTATCGGCCAAAGCCAAAATCGACCGGGTGGTGGCATCAACATTTGATAGTGATGAAATTACCAGGGCGACCGTCTCGCGCATTGCAGACTGCGTCGATTGTCGTATCTGCGGCATCAGCTTGATCGAATCGAGTGAGTCCAAGATGAATCAAGCCTTCTATAGTTTTAAATCCGATCGATATCGTATCTTAACCGAAACCGTATCCCTGACCCCGCATGAGCGTCGAGTGCTTGGCGCGCATCCTAAATATTTGATGCTTGAAACCAATGACCCCGGGCCGCATTATCTTCCGAAAAATTTGCAGCTGCAGTTGCCGAACCTGCTTATTTTACCGGTTTGGGTAAAGGAAAACCTGGCGGCAATATTATGGCTGGTCGGCAACCAATCGGAACAGTTTACCGTCGAAGATATAACGCTGGCTCGGCAGTTAGCGGATCAGGTTGCGGTGGCGCTTTCAAATTCAAACCTGATCGCAGAACTACAGGAAATGAACTGGGGCGCGTTGCAGGCGCTTGCCCGCGCGGTTGATGCCAAATCAGCCTGGACAGCCGGTCATTCTGAACGCGTCGCCAAACTGGCGCTCAAGATGGGCAAAGCGATCAATCTCAGCTCCGACGCGCTTGAAGATCTACAGCGAGCCGCCTTTTTGCATGATATTGGCAAAATTGGCGTACCGGTAGCCGTACTGGATAAAACGTCCAAATTAGATGATGAAGAATTTAGAATTATCAAGCGCCATCCCGGCCTGGGCGCTAAAATTATTGAACCGATTAGTGCCTTCAAAGCCATCACCCCGATGATCGCCCAGCACCATGAACGCTTTGATGGAAAAGGTTATCCCGCAGGGCTGGCAGGTGAGGAAATCCATCAGGGCGCCAGAATACTGGCTGTAGCAGATGTCTATGATGCGATTTCATCTGATCGGCCCTATCGCAAGGGCATGTTGATCGAAGAGGCATTAGCCCTCATTCAGTCGGAAGCCGGGGGGCAGTTTGATCCGGTTATGGTGAAAGCGCTGCTTGAAGTCATCGCCAAAAATCATCGGCAAGCAGCATAGACTTTAACGGCGCGCGGTTTAAAAAAGGTGTGAAACTGAGAAATGTCGCGGCTGCTTTAGATAAAAAAAATAGCGGACGGTAAAAAATGAACACACAAAAATATCGACGAAAATGGCGCAATTTTTTAATACGCAAAGATATCCAGCTACGACTGGCAATTTATAACCTGTTATTTTTATTGTTTGCTATTGGCATTGTCATGGCAACCGTCTTAATTCCCTTATATATGAATTTTCAAAATCCGGACAATCTGTGGTCCCAGCACTTTTCCGCCAAATTTTTTCTTATCATCACCGACCGACTCGTTCTGGTCTTCGCCGGAATTGTTGCCTTGGCGTTTATCTTCCAAATTATTATCACCCACCGTTTTGCAGGGCCATTGATTAATTTTGGCAAAACATTTTACAAAATTACCCAGGGCGATCTGACGCGCAAAATATCGTTACGCCGCAAAGACTTCCTTCACAGAGAAGCATCACAGGTCAATGCAATGACAGATGCACTAATACAGTTAATCGTTGACATCAAAGACGATAATGACCGGCTCCTATTAATACTGGAAGAAGCCGCCAGCGGTAAATGGAAGGACGATCAATTGGCGACCAAGCTTTCAGATGCGGTCAAACAGGCGGCTCAATGCAAGGCGCGCATATCGAATCTAAAAATCCCCTTTGATGTGGACATCGAAATAAATTAGATCGGAACGTTTTTTTTGACTACGACGATAACGCCCATGGGCATTGTTGAAAAATGATCCGGCGCGGACAACTGTTAATCAATTTGGCAGTGTGTCCACGCCGGTGATTTGTTAAATAATTTTTAACCACCTAAATTAACCAATTTTAATGACAACAAAACCAGCGTTGGGTCTTTTGACCAGCAGCTGAATGTTATCATTATTTTTGAGCTCAGCCCGCAGCTCGGATACGGCCGTGACCGGTTTGCGGTTGACTTCTTTAACCAGATCCCCCTCGCGAAGGCCGGCTTTGGCTGCTTTGCTGCCGGACTCAACGCCAACCACCAGTACACCCTTTTCGGATTCTGAATGCCCGAAACGTTTGGCCAATTCAGGCGTCATTTCTGCGATGCGAATTCCAAGTTCGCCATTTGTTTCCGGTTGCCGGCGAGCCTGTAGACCGGAATCATCGCGTTTGGCAATTTTAACCTCTACCGTTTTTTCCTTGCCATCGCGCAGGATGGTAATGGGCGTTTTTTGGCCCACGGGGATATTCGCAATCGTTCCGGTCAACTCTCGACTGGTGTTCACCGGTTGGCCATCTACGGCAATGATAATGTCATTGGCTTTGATACCGGCCTTGTCCGCCGGATCCCCTTCAAATACCCTGGCCACCAGCACCCCTTTTTTCTCCTTGACTCCGTAATATTCAGCCAGTTCCGGTGTCAGATCCTGAATCCCCACACCTAGCCAGCCGCGGGTGACAGACCCGCTCTCTTTGAGTTGACGAATGATGCCCTCAGCCAGGTTGACCGGTATGGCAAATCCGATTCCCTGCCCCTGGGCAACGATGGCGGTGTTGATTCCCACCACCTCTCCGTTCATGTTCAACAGGGGACCGCCGCTGTTGCCGGGATTGATGGACGCATCGGTCTGAATGAAGTCATCGTAAGGACCGCTGCCGATCACGCGTCCTTTGGCGCTGACAATACCGGCGGTGACTGTCTGCTCCAGGCCAAATGGGCTGCCCATAGCCACCACCCAGCTGCCGACCGTCAACTGTTCAGAGTCACCCATTTTCAGGGGAACCAGATTCGGAGCGTCTTTGATTTTGATGAGGGCCAGATCGGTATTGGGATCCCGCCCGACGATTTCGGCGTCGTACTCCTTGTCATTGGACAGGCGCACCGTAATCTCGTCTGCGCCTTCGATCACATGATTGTTGGTGACGATGTGGCCTTCGCGGTCGATGATGAAACCGGAGCCGAGACTTCTTTGTTTAAAATCCGGTGTGCGCTCATCAAAAAACGGCCCGAATTCATCTCCAGGATTTTTGCGCTCAAATGGATTTCCAAAAAAGTGCCGAAAAACCCTTCCGCCGCCCTCGACGTTTTTTACGGTACGAATGTTAACCACTCCCGGCTGGGCCTTTTTGGCAAGCTCACTGAAACTGGCCGGAACCATCATGGTACCGGATTCGGCAGCCGGTGCGTCTTTGGCTGCGGTATTCGATTCGAAACTCGATAATCCCCAAATGAGTCCGGCGGTCAGACCGATCATCAGACCACCGATAATTTTGGTATTGCGTGTGCGAATCATAATGAGTTTCCTCCTTCTAGAATACAGTTAAATAGCTATCAAAATTATTGTAGCCGTATAATAGTTTGTCAAGATAATCGCATAATGACCCCAAAATGATCAAAAGGTTATATTTCGAGACACAACCGGGGGCGGCATATGGGGAAAATAGATAAAATTTGCTTATTTAACAGAAAGGTGCCCGAGTGATTGAGTATTGGAGTAATGTCGTAATGTCAAAATATATTTCTTCTTGAGAGAATATTGAGTCAAAAACGGAGCGTGCGATTCGTGGCCATAAGCCACTCCCACCCGTTAATATACATTGAATAGCGTTTACTTTCATTGCCAGGTAAAATATGTGGGAGCGGCATCTTGTCGCGATATAATAGTATTTTGAAGCGGTTCACAACGCAGCCATCAGCCAAGAGATGAAGGTTTTGATATCCGCTTTGGGAGGGTGATGGTAAAGGTACTGCCCATCCCCAGCTCACTGCGAACCGTTACGTCGCCGCCGTGGGCGCGGGCGATGGCGCGGGCAAAGCTCAGGCCCAGGCCGATGCCGGTCTCGGAACGACTCGGATCACACCGATAAAACCGCTCAAAAATACGGAATAGTTCTTTTTTGGATATACCTATCCCCGTATCTTTAACGGTAATGACAGCAGCGTGCTCATCTGCGGCATGAACCGTGACATCAATCCTGCCGTCGGCAGGTGTGTATTTAATGGCATTATCCAGCAGGTTGGCGATCATTCTTTGAATCAGCCGTTGATCACCGAATATATTAAAATGACCGTCAGCATCACATGTTAATCTAATGTCTTTATCTTCTGCCGGCGCCTGAAATAAATCACAGGCATCCCGCACCGCGGCGCCGATATCCATCTCTACCGCATCGAGCCGGTTGACACCCGCTTCGGTTTTGGAAATGACAAGCATGGTGTTGATCATGTCCAACAGCCGATCGCATTCTTCGATGGTGCTGGCTGCCAGGTTTTCATATTCTTTTTCCGAAGCGTCGGTGGTCATCGAAACTTCGGATAGTCCCCGGATGCGGGTGATCGGACTTTTCAAATCGTGGGCGATATTGTCGCTCATCTCCCGGATGCCGGTGACCAGCGTTTGAATGCGGTCAAGCATCCGGTTGAAGGTAATGGCCAGCTGGTCGATCTCATCCTGATTTTTTTTAACTGGCACCCGTTCATTGAGGCTGCCCTCCGATATGTGCCGGGCCGTTTGCGTCACGGTTTCAACCCCCGCCAGGGCCCGTCTGGCCATAAACCATCCGATAATCACAGCAAAAATGAATAATGAAGCCATTGTGAGAACAAATATTTTGCGAAAGGCTTCAATAAACCGGGTATAGCTTTCCATGGATTGACCCAGCTGGGTAATGATGTTGCGGCCGATATGAGCATATAGAATGCGAATTTGATCTTTGCGGTCGGGCAGTCTGATGGTATCAAAAACCGGTCGCCTTTCACGGATCAGTTTATTGATGGCTGGCTTGCCGACTTCAATATCCAGCCAGTAGGACATATTGGAAGAAGAAAATTCCTGGCCGTCAAAAGAAAGCAATCGAAAAAAAATCTTCTTTTCGCCGGCAGCCTGGGCTTTAAAAATAATCTGGCGTTTGACTGCTTCGATGCCCTGCAGCTTAAGAATTGAAGTCAGGGTGCGCGCTTCAGCCAGTAAATCTTGATCGGTACGATCCTGAATAACGGACGTAATTAAAAAATAGAAAAAGAAAAAAGCCACACAAGAAGTGAGCATAAAAATACCCGCATACCAGAGCGTGAGGCGAAACGCCAGCGTATGGCGGGCATTATTTACCTTCTTTAAGAACATAGCCGACTCCGCGCACGGTGCGAATCATCTTGGTAGAAAATTTTTTATCAATTTTTTCGCGCAGCTTGTATATTCTGGATTCAACCACATTGGTCTGGGGATCAAAATAATAATCCCAGACATGTTCCATAATCATGGTTTTTGACACCACCCGGCCGGCATTACGCAGCAGATATTCCAACAGCGAAAACTCCAATGGCTGCAGCTCAATTTTTTGACCGGCCCGTACCACTTCCCGGGTAATCAGATTCATGCAGATATCGCCAACGGTCAGTTTAGTTGGCTCGGCAACATCGCTGCTACGCCGAATCAGGGCCTGGAGCCGGGCCAGCAACTCGGAAAATGCAAAGGGTTTTGCCAGATAATCATCCGCGCCGGCCTGCAGCCCTTTGACGCGGTCATCTACTTCTCCTTTTGCGCTTAAAATAATGATCGGCGTTTTCAGTTTTTCGCGACGTATCTGTTCGACCAGGCTCAGACCATCCAATTTGGGCAGCATAATATCGATGACAGCAGCATCGTAGGGTTCGGTAAGCGCCATATGCAAACCGTCTTCACCGTTGTCTTCATGGTCAACGGCAAACCCTTCGGCTTTTAAACCCTTGATGATGAAAGAGGCAATTTTTCTGTCGTCCTCTACGAGCAAAACTCTCATTTCAGCTCCTCATCCATCTGAAAAAAGGTGCTTTTTATCGGCTGGTTCAAGGCAAAGGGTACACGGCGCAAGGTTTTTGTTTTATACCGAGAGTCTTGCGCCTTAAACCCCGAGCCGTCGCATATAGCGTCCGGCGATCGCCACCCAGTGATCTTTTATGCAGTGGTCAACAATATCAAATCCAATGGTTTTCATTTTGGATAGCACCAGGTTTTCGTTTTTTTCGAGAATGCCCGAACAGATAAAAATGGCCTTTTCATGGAGTACTTTTTCGATATCCTCCAGGAGGTTGAAAATCACCTGGGTCAAAATATTGGCAACAATCAAATCATACCTTTCTTCGATTTCGTCAAAGAGGTTGCCCGTTTTTACTGAAAATTTCTGCGGGGCAATCCCGTTCAATCGGAGGTTTTGTTCAGTAATTCTAACAGCCATTTCATTTTTATCAAGGCCGCAAACAAAACCGGCACCCAGCCTGGTTGCTGCAATCATCAATATCCCGGAGCCGGTGCCGACATCTAAAACCGAATCGCCCGGGTTGAGATAATCTTCCAACAGCCGGATGCATAACGCCGTGGTCGGATGCGTTCCGGTGCCAAAAGCCATACCGGGATCCAGTTCAACCACAATATCATCGGATTCGGCAGTATAGTCGCACCAGGTGGGCTTGACGACGATATTCCGCCCTATTTTTTTGGGCTCAAAAAAAGCCTTCCAGGCCTCGGCCCAGTCTTCTTCATCCAGTTCTTTATAACTGACTCGGTAAATAAAGGTAAAATGCTGCTTTAGCAGAGACAGGTGTTGTTCCAGGTCCCGGCAGCGTTTTTTGACCTGCCGGTCTTTTGGAAAATAACCAACCACCGCATGCCGGTGCGGTCGACCCATCGAGTCCTCGGCCCAATCTTCAACAGGTTCTATATCCGGATCTTCTTCGACCACACCGGTAAGGTCAAGTTCGAAAAACAGATTGGTAATTAACTCGCCTGCAAGAAGGTTATCCCCGGCATCAAAAACAACTTTGGCTTCAATCCATTTCATTGTTGAATTAGCTCACCACAGAGCACACAGAGATCACAGAGAAAAAATTTAAGATTTAATCATTAATTACTCTGCGCAGTCCGTTTTTTAATATTTTGACATAAAAATTTATCAGAAGCCCAAGATTACAATCTGACAATTTCAGATAAGACAATAGTTAAGCGTTATGAATCGGCAATAGTCGATCAATGGCTTTTAATTCAACAATGATTTTTTCTTCCACCAAAAGATCAAGACGGTAGCCACAATCTAAGTTTACATCTCGATATGTTACCGGCAGTGCTTTTTGGCGCTCAACAGATAAGCCACGATCGGCCAGCTCAAATGCCAAACATGCTTCATAAGCCGATTCTAACAAACCCGGACCTAAAGATTTATGAACAGCTATTGCAGACCCAATGATTGTTTCTGTTATTTTGTTGATCGCTTTCATTATTTTTTTCTCTGTGTGCTCTGTGATCTCTGTGGTAAAAATTAAAACTTCTCCTTCGGCGGGTTGAAGTAGCCGAATTTAAGCTTCGGAAATTGCCGCCGGATGAGTTCCAGCAGATTGTGCATGCCGATGGGCGCATCTTCGGCGGTTACCCCCTTCATTATCTTAAAATAGCGCAGGGGATCGAAATTCAAATTGCGCCACTGAATCATATGAATCGGCAATGCCGTCAGAAATTTCTTCAGCGCTTTAATTTCCCGGGGGGTGTCGGTAAACCCGGGGCAGTTCAAATAATTGACTGCCACAAAAAGGCCGTTATTCAGCGCCAGATCAATGCTTTTTAACACATCAGAAAACCCGTAGCCTTTCGGACGAAAATAGGCCTGATAGCACGCCGGGCGTATACTGTTCATACTGACCCGAATGCTGTCCAGTCCGGCATCAATTACCTTTTGCAGTGCACCGGGCAGGCTGGCATTGGTGTTCATGTTGATGGTGCCCCCATGGGTTTCAGAACGAATCAGACGAATCGCTGACGCAATCACCTCGGCTGCCAGTAACGGGTCTCCTTCACACCCTTGTCCGAAACTGACCACACTGTTTTTGACCCCTTCGATATGTGCCAGGGCCACTTGTGCTATCTCTTCCGGTGAGGGGGTGAAGCCGATGCGGTCCTGGCTGTGCGGAATATGGCTGTTTTTTTGCAAAGACAGGCAGCCCAGGCAGCGGGCGTTGCACTGCCGGGCGGTGGGAAGTGGCGCTTCATAGCGGCTTAAAAAAAAGTTTTTTGCCGCCGGGCATCCATACTGCAAGGCGCATTTTTCAAGATGCGCCCGCAGTCGATTGGCAGGCATCTGCTGGCGCATCCGGTCGATGCCGATAGCAACATCTTCTGCTTTCATCAAACGCAGGTCCTGACGTCTTTCCCGATCCACATGAATCACCGCAGATCGAAATTTGCCCCGGTGCCACCCCACCGCACCGTATGAAAAAAGCGGCAGCGTCTGTGCTTGCTGGGTTTCTACAAAAGTGCCCAAATGCGAAATCACATAACCCGGGGAATTAAATGCGGTCACCGGATATAAGGCCTGACCGGGAGCATAAGGGTTCTCGTTTACGATTTCAATCCGGCCCGATTGTAAATTCAACAAAACCGGCCGGCGCTCCGGCAGATACATCAGCTCGCTGCCAAAAGGCATAACACGGGTATTGTTCGGCGTCAGCGGTATGGGTGTTTTCCCGTCTGCTCCCAGAGCGGCGTAATCTTCGAGCTCAAAAATTTCTCCGGCCGCATTGGCCACCAGCGCCTTTAACAATACTTCTTTCATTTTGATCGCTTTGAATCCCGATATCTTCACTATCAAGCCGGTTTAAGGTTATTCAATTCAGGTAGGCCGGTTAGACGGAGGCTTTTATCGATTTGACGAATTGACGATTTAACCCATTCGCTTTTAGCGGTACATAACGCATTTGGACGTGCGCCCATCGACCTTCAGCGTAAACGGCTTTTCGAGCCGGACATGGGCCACGTGTGTCGTTTCATTGGCCACCGGCTGATCGGCCAACCAGTCCCAATCGATAAAATCCGAATCTTTATTCAGAACGGTTGCATAGGTGATGCCCAGGGTGGTAATATTGTGAAAAAAATGAGACCCTTGGGATGGATCGGCTTTTAATTTGGCCGAATCGGTTTCAACCATCGCACCAACCCCGCAAATTTCAGCCCAGCTCACCGGAATGCCCAACCAGCGATCGGCCGAGCCCCACCGGCCCGGGCCGACCAGCAGGTATTTACGGGATTCGTTCAACAGACTTGCGTTTAGCTCGCCGATCTCGCGGGCGATTTGCAGGGTTTTGGCTGGATCAAATATATCGGGCTTTATAAAGAGAATGTCGGCCATATCATTTTTTTCGGCATTGCCCAGTGCATGCGATGAGACACAAAACGACCGGGCAATTTCATCAGCACGGATTTCAACCTGAAGCAATTCGGCGCGGGCCGTCATCGGCCTGAGCTGCAAAAAAGCAAATTCTCCTTTTTGTTCCGGATCCTGGGACATATTGATAGAAAATTCGAGCTCAACCGGACAGCCCATTCCCTTCTGGCCTAATTGCAGGGCGTCCGTCAGTATTTTTGCCAGCGGAAACTGGCCGTATTTCAAAACCTGTGCAAAAGTGAGCACCCGATAACCGGGCATATTGGCCGAATCCCGGATGCGATGTTCTTCAGGGATATAGGTGCTGGCTAAAAGTTTTACCGGCGCTTCCTCCCCGGCATCGCTGACATCCCTTTTGGCAATATTGGCATCCTCCAGTGTACCCTCCTCCGGCGCATTACCTGCCATTTTCAGGGCATAAAAAAACTGCTGGGAGTTTTCCAGACTATCTTCGACAGTGGAACGCTGCGGCAGTAATTGCGGATATTTGGGTGAAAAGCGCAGGGCTTTTTCACCTTCCATGACGGTTTTGCCCAGACCCAGGGCCACCGTGGCAATGCCTTCTTCGGGTCTCATTTTCGCAAACGGGTAGTAATTATGCGATTGTGCCACACCGGATATGGTCGGGTAAAAATAATCGCCGTATCGAGCTCCAACCAGCTGCTGAATGAGAACGGCCATTTTCTCTTCTTCGGTGCGGTGGCCCACGCGCTTTGAAAAAGCCTTGGGATCCCTGAAGTAAGTTGACGCATAAACCAGTTTGATGGCGTTGATCAGCTGTGCCAGCCGGTTGTCCAGATCCGCATGATCATTGGGAAGCATGTAGGTTCTGTAAAGACCGGCATAGGCGCGAAATTGGGCATCCTCCAGCAAACTTGACGAGCGGACCGCCAGTGGATAGGAGATGCGCTCAAGATAAGCTCTAAGCTCTTCTGCAATCCAGGACGGAAAATTGGCGCTGTGAAAAATCTGCGCAATGTCCTCGTCCGGCATATCGGTTTTGGCCAGTTCCTTAAAATTATTTTCCTCGATAAAGGCATCAAAGCCTTCTGTGGTCACCACCAGCGTTTGAGGCACCAAAATATTGACATCTTCAAATTTTTTCTGGATGGCCGGCAACCGTTGAAGCAAATTAGCGACAAAAGCCAATCCCCGGGCCTTTCCGCCCAGAGAGCCCTTGCCGATTTTAAAAAATTCCGTGGCCGGATCAAAGTCCCCGGGATCGAAATTGACCACCACGCCTTTTTGCCGTCGCTTGCGCCAGGTTTGAATCATCGAAATCAAATAGTCGCGGTGGCTTTCAACGCTGGCGAAGTCATAATAGCGCAGCGGACGCATTTTAGATGCCAGTACGATTTCGGTACGCGCAAACAGCCACCTGGATAAATCATTGCGGCTGCAATGGTAAACAAAGCTGTCTTCAGGAATGAATGCCAGGAGTTCTTCAAATTTGCGCAGATTGGGTGCACGGGCAATTTCGCGGCCTTCGGGCGACCGAAAGACAAAATCGCCGAATCCCAGTTGATCCACGAAAAACGAGCGGACCTCGGCATGCAGGCTGGGAGAGTTTTTATCGACAAAAGCGGCCGGCACGCTTTTGGCCTTTTCGGCATTGGAGGATTCAGAACTGGTCAGCAGTAGCGGTATGTCGAATCGTTCTTTTTTGATTTGAGATAGAAAGGTCACACCGGCATTTTCATCGAGAACACAATTGCGCGGGAAGCGAACATCTGAAATCACACCCAGAATGTAGGGTTCAAACTTTTGAAACAGTTGCATGGCCTCCTCGTAGCTTTCGGCCACCAGAATTTTGGGCCGTGCCCGCATGGTCAGCAGCTTATGTTCTTCGTGGTGCTGGTACTCCATTATGGCCTGCGTCTGACTGACCAGCTCTTTGTAGAGCACCGGCAGTAATGAAGAAATGTAGGCCGGAGAATCCTCTACAAAAAGGATGACCCGGATGCCGGCAAATTCGGTATCGTGTTCGACGTTGAGACGGTCTTCAGCGCTTTTGACCAGAGCCACTAAAATGTCGGTATTGCCCGACCAGACGAAGCATCGGTCAATTGCCGGCGGACGACTAAAATCCAGCAGGCATTCCTGGGCCGGTGACGGCAAAGAATCATGGGCCAGCAAAACAACCGGCAACTCGGGAGCCTTTTTTTTGATTTCTTCGCCCAGGGTAAAAGCATCCATATCCGCCAGTTGGCTCATGGAGATGACCATGTCAAATTTTTTTAGATTCAACATGGCCAGGGCTTCCTGAGCGGTTGAAACCCAGGTAAAGCGCGGCGGATTGCTCAGGTTCAGGCCGCGATATTCATGAACGATGCGTTCGGACAGACGGCAGTCTTCTTCAAGAATCCAGGCGTCGTAAGGGGTGGAGACCAGCAAAATATCCCTGACCTTGCGGGCCATCAGTTCATGAAAAATTTTAAACCGCGGGTCAAAATCTTCAGCAAAGCTTTCTATTTCCAGCGCCATCCGGGAGTCCATTCAAAAAATAAGGGATTACAATCAAAACAACACCATTTAAAATGTGCGGTTGCCCAATCAGGTTTGCCGGCTGCCCGGTCGGTTATTTAGAAAAAAAATTAGGTCTAATTTACACGACCGCCAAACAGGCTAACGGGTCACGGGTTCATCCAGAAGAGGATTAAGCCAGCGCTTGGTATAACCACAATACAGACAAACACATATACAGCCCGTATGGTCATTTCAACCATATCTTTTGTCAAATCGCAATAATTTTGGACTTGGCATTAAAAAAGATTATGTATTATAAGAATTTAAGGCAAATCAGCCATGTCCTTCATTAACCATAGGAAATAAAATGAACATTTGGATGACCCTCAAAAGAGCATTGGATTTATATCCTCAAAAGATCGGCGTTGCCGATGGTGACCGATCGTATACCTACCGACAGGTCGGTGAGCGAGTGGCCGGGTTGGCCCGCTATTTTCAGAAACAAAGAATTCAACCCGAAGATCGCATCTCCGTTCTGGAAGTCAATTCGCATGCATACCTGGAAACCTACTATGCCGCTGCCGCAATTGGCGCGATTCTCAATCCGCTCAATTATCGCCTGGCCGCCCGCGAAATTGCTTATATTTTAAATGATGCCGGCAGTCGTTGGTTGATTGCCGCAACGCGCTTTGCGGATGTCGTCAACGGCGTACTAAAAGAAGGCGTGCCCCTTGAAGGGATTGTCTGGATTGGCGACCCGCCGGATGCGTCATTTCCGATTCAGTGCCATCGCTATGAAGATGCCATTTCTAACCGTGTCGGGTATTTTGAGCCCGTACCAGTGGATGAGAATCAGGTGGCCCACCTGTATTACACGAGTGGCACCACAGGGCGTGCCAAAGGCGTCATGCTCACCCATAAAAATGTCTGCAGCCATGCCCTGGGAACTATCGCCGAGCTGAAGCTGCTGGACACTGATGTCTGGGGCCATATTGCCCCCATGTTTCATCTGGCTGATGCCTGGGCCACATTTGCCATCACCTGGATCGGCGCGCAGCATGTAATGGTCGCTCAATTTGAGGCCGAAGCCGTGATGACCACCATCGAACGCCAACAAATAACCCTAAGCAATTTAATTCCCACCATGCTCAATTTGATGATCAAACATCCCCGGGTGGCCGAATATGATTTTTCAAGCCTGCGAGAAATCCTCAGCGGGGGTGCCCCCATTGCGCCCGAGCTGGTGAAGAGCATCATGCAAACCCTTGGCTGCGATTATATCCAGACCTACGGCATGACGGAAACCAGCCCGTATTTGACCTTCAGCATCCTAAAAGCGCATTTGAGGGCGCTGCCACCAGATGCGCAATTGAAATATAAATCCAAAACCGGTCGGCCGGCCATCGGGGTGGACCTTAAGGTTGTAGACGATCAGGGTGTTACAATTACGGCTGATGAGCAACAGGTGGGGGAGATCTGGGTGAAGGGAGATACCATCACGCCCGGCTACTGGAATCGGCCCGAGGAAACCGCCAGTGCATTTAGCGATGGATGGCTGCGCACCGGCGATCTGGCCACCCTGGATTCGGAAGGCTATGTCAACATCGTGGACCGTAAAAAAGACATGATTGTGACCGGCGGGGAAAATGTGTACAGCACCGAAGTTGAAAACGTGCTGTATATGCACTCCAAGATATTGGAAGCCGCCGTTTTCGGCGTGCCGGACGAGCGCTGGGGGGAGGCAGTCAACGCCGCTGTGGTGCTCAAAACCGGTGAAATCGCCACTGCGGACGAAATCATTGCCTTTTGCAAAAAATATCAGGCTGCTTACAAAGCCCCTAAAACCATTATTTTTTTAGATGAGCTGCCCAAAACCGGATCCGGCAAAATCTACAAAAAAGGCTTGCGCGACCCTTTCCTGGAAAAAAAGCAGCCCGGTCAATGATTTCTGGGACACGATACTAATCGTTGACGTGCTTCACCAGATGACCCAGCTCGGGAAAAATCAGCCGGGTGCAGGCGAGTTTGCAGGCGTTGAGGCTGCCCGGCATGCAAAATACAACCGAGTTGCCGATTACACCGGCCGTGGCGCGGGACATAATGGCGGCGGAATCGATCTCCTCCATGCTGAGTTTGGCAAACAGCGGCCCAAATGCACTCAGCTCTTTGGCAAAGAGTGGGCTGACGGCTTCAATGGTCACATCTTTTTTGGTAATTCCGGTGCCGCCGGTTATGAAAACCACACCGGGGGCTGATTTTGAAATCCCGTCTTTCACAGTGGCGGCAATTTTGACGGCGTCATCTGGAATTACATGGTGAAAAACGACGGTGTGCCCCTTTTTTTCAGCCTGTTGCCGGATCCATTGTCCGCTGGTGTCGTTTTCAAGTGTCCGGGTGGTGGACACCGTAATAATGCCCAGGGAAACGGACCGGGGAGCTATTTTTTTATGATCGTGAACGCCCATGATCAACCTGGATTGGAATGCGGGTATATAAGGAACATTGGGTTTTAAACGGCGCAGCTCAAGCGCTTAATTATTCTGCCATACATAATAAAAATAATTTTTAAATACATCATATTTTGTTTTTGGATCAAGGAATATATTGGAGGATTCTACGGTAATAAGGCAAACCCCTTGATTTTAGCCTTCTTTTTTCTTAAGCTAAAATCTAAATTTTGCATGAAAATTAATGAGATATCGGATATTATGATGTCAAAAAGTAAATTCCCCTGCACCGGAGTGATCCTGTCCGGTGGCTTGGCCAACCGCTATGACGGCACCGAAAAAGCCCTTCTGCGGGTGGGGGGGAAACGGATCCTGGATCGAATTTACACGATTTATCGTGAGTTGTTCGAGGAGATCATTCTGGTCAGCAACCATCCCGAAAAATTTTTAGAATGGGATCTGTTGATCGTTTCAGACCTTTTCCCGATCAGAAGCTCTCTGACCGGGATTCATGCCGGTCTGTTCTATTCGTCAAATCCGTATGCCTTTATTTCGGCTTGCGATACACCCTTTCTGAAAAAGGAAATGGTTGAAAGCGTCATCAATAGGATT
Source organism: Desulfobacterales bacterium (assembly GCA_050116835.1). GTDB lineage: Bacteria > Desulfobacterota > Desulfobacteria > Desulfobacterales > JAHEIW01 > JAHEIW01. Next base: position 25,777 of record JASFNW010000018.1, on the reverse strand, counting down.
GAAGCGCAGATCGATATTGTGATGCCCGAAACGTCGGCCGGATTTGAGCCGCTCTGTGCGGCCTACTCAAAACGCTGCCTTGAAGCTGCGCAAAACCACCTGGAGCGAGAGAAATTAAAAATTACCAAAACGTTTCGCAAAAGCCGTATCAAAACCATTTCAGAGAAAGTATTACGCAAAATAGATCCGGAGCTGCGGTCGTTTTTTAATATTAATACGCCCGAGGATTTAGCGCGTGCAGAGGAGATGATATAGAAGGAAGCCGCATGCAGATCACAAACATGCTGGATCAAATCAAAAGGCACCCGGATTTCGCGAAGGTCGGCATGATCCTTTGCCATAATGGTGTGGTGCGGGCATCCGCCCGTGACGGCCGTAAAGTAAAAGGGCTTAAAGTTACCGTGAATCATGAAAAATTAGAGCAAATCATAAGTGAACAGTCACAAAAGTCGGGAATTATCGATATCCAGGTAAACATCGTCGAAAATAAAAATCTGGCGGTGGGGGACGATATCATGCATTTAATTGTGGCCGGTGATATCCGGGAAAATGTCATCTCTGTTTTAAAGGATACTTTAGACGCGATTAAAATGCAGGTAACTAGCAAAACAGAATATTTTTTGGAATAATTTCACAGGAGTTATAAATGTCTTCATTTACCCATATCGATGACAAGGGACGGGTCCGGATGGTGGATGTAACCCAAAAAACGTCCACGGAACGCACGGCGGTGGCCGGTGGTAGGGTCGCTATGAACCCGGAGACATTTGAAGCGATTCAAAACCAGAAAGTTAAAAAGGGCAATGTTCTTGAGACCGCACGCATTGCCGGAATTATGGCCGCCAAGAAAACCGCAGAGCTGATCCCCATGTGCCACCCTCTAAATATTACCCATATTCAGATTGACTTTTCACCGGATGCCGCTACCAGCAGCATGGGCATTGAGGCCGCTGTGCGCGCCATCGATCAGACGGGTGTTGAAATGGAAGCCATCACGGCTGTTTCGGTTGCGGCCCTGACCATATACGACATGTGCAAATCCATTGATAAAGAAATGACCATCTCAAAAATTCAGTTATTGAAAAAAACCGGTGGTAAAAGCGGCACTTATGTTCGCAAAGGAAAATGGACCCGATGAAGATTCGCCTTTTTTTGAATGTCAAACTCGCCCTGGTATTGACCGTTGCCTTTGCCATCATCATCGCCGGATGTCCGGCTCCGATTAAAAAGCCCCCGGAAGAGGCGCCATTGTTCCGCCTATCCCGTTTTTCATATCCGGATTTTCATGATGACCTGGAACTCAACGGTCTGGAACACAGCATCTTAAAAAGCCTTGAATACCTGCAAAGAGTGCCGGAAGACCGAACCTTCACGTTTGGTGCAGACCGCTTTGATGCGGCGCATTTGATAAAATCGCTGCGGCATTTTCTGGAATTCATCCGTACCGCACCCACCGACAGGGAATTGGATAATTTCATCCGTTCCGACTATATCGTCTACCAATCGATCGGCCGAAATCAAAGGGGTGAAGTTTTATTCACCGGCTATTACGAACCCCATTTAAGCGGGCATTTAGATAAAAACGATGACTATCAATATCCGATTTACGCCCTACCAACGGACCTGATGAAAATCGATCTGTCTGCGTTTAGTGAAAAATACAAAGGCCAAAGCATCGTGGGGCGTTATACCGACCAGACGGTGGTGCCTTATTTTGATCGCCGGGAGATTGAGGAAGAAAACGCACTGGTCGGCAGAGCCGAAGCCCTGGCGTGGGTAAAAGATCCAGTGGATGTGTTTTTCCTGCAGATCCAGGGCTCTGGCAAAATTTATTTGGATACTGGTGACGTCATCAATGTGCATTACCATGGCAGCAACGGTCGACCGTATCGCAGCATCGGAACGCTTTTAATTGAAGAGCAAAAAATACCCCGCGAAGAAATGTCCATGCAAAGAATTCGTTCTTATTTGCGGAACCATCCGGAGGAAATGGCGTCGATTTTTAACTACAACCCGAGCTATGTGTTTTTCAAAATAGAGTCGGAAGGACCCCTCGGCTCGCTGAATGTACTGCTGACGCCGGGGCGCTCCATTGCCCTGGACAGACGCCTGTTTCCGCATGCGGCACTGGCGTTTATCCGGACCCAAAAGCCGGTACTCAACAGCGCCGGTCAAATCGATCGCTGGGTGAGTTGTCGCCGCTTTGTGCTCAACCAGGATACCGGTGGCGCCATACAGGGGCCGGGACGTGCCGATCTGTTCTGGGGCAATGGGCCTTATGCCGAAATGGCCGCCGGGCATCTGGCCCATGTCGGGGAACTGTACTTTTTGATTTTAAAATGACCTTTATCGATAGGATGCTTTCAGATTCCATCCCGCAGGCGGTTATCCTTGACACTTGTCACTGAAACCAGTACTAGAAGTGACTTTAAAACCACCATTAAGCTGTTTTGTAGAGGAATATTATGTTTGGCATCGGCATGCCCGAATTGCTCTTAATATTGGCGATAGCCCTGATCGTGATCGGCCCCAAAAAATTGCCGGATCTGGCCAAATCGCTGGGTCGTGCAATGCGGGAATTTAAAAAGGCAACCAATGAATTCAAAGAATCCATCCAGATTGATGAGGATCTTTCGGACGTCAAAAAGGCTTTCGGTGATCTGAGCAGTGACATCAAAGATTCAGTTAGCCCGACTAAAGACACAGCTGAGTTTAAACGTCCCGGTGAGTCTGATTCTGCAGAAGATCAACCCACCGAGGAAAAAGAAACCACCAAGGAAAATGAAAGTGCCGACGAGGGGAACCAGGCGGTTGAGCAATTAAACGACAGCAATAACGCATCGTCTGAGGCGCCAAAAGAAAGCAGCTCCGACACCGACCCAGAAGCCAAGCCCAAGGAATCCGAAAAAGATGCTCACTGAAGAAGAAAAAATCCCGTTTACCGCCCATCTTGAAGAGCTCAGGAGCCGGCTGATTAAGATCTTTATTGCGGTCGGCGTCGGTTTTGCAGCCTCTTATGGGTTCAAAGAGACTTTATTCAACATCCTGGTGCACCCTTTGGTAAAGGTGATGGATCCAAAAGATCACCTGATTTTTACCGGCCTGCCCGAAGCGTTTTTTACTTACCTGAAAGTGTCGCTCTTGACCGGTATAATGCTGGCCAGCCCGTTTATAATCTATCAATTCTGGATGTTTGTGGCACCCGGTCTCTATCGAAATGAACGCCGGCTGATGGGCCCCATCGTTTTGCTTTCCTCCTTTTTCTTTATTGCCGGTGCGCTGTTCGGTTATTATATTGTGTTTCCCTGGGGATTTAAGTTTTTTTTGGGCTTTGCCACCGAATCCATCCGGCCCTTGCCTTCCATGAAAGAGTACCTGGCCTTTTCAGCAAAATTGCTGTTGGCTTTCGGGTTGGTATTTGAACTGCCCATGGTGTTGACCTTTATGGCGCGTCTGGGACTTGTTTCAGTGGAATTTCTCAAACGCAATCGCAAATATGCCTTATTGCTATTTTTTGCCGGGGCGGCGATCTTAACGCCACCGGATGTTGTGACGCAGGTAATGATGGCCCTTCCGCTGATGGTCATGTATGAGCTCAGCATTATCGGTGCCCGGATTTTTGGTAAAAAAAAGCCGGTGCCCGAAGCTGAAGAAGATAAAGCCGAGCAAAGCGCGACTTAGACCGTTTCCATAAATTTGTCGACTTTAATAACCGGTCGTGCGTCTCTATAAATGCGGGGCCGTAAATTCGCTTTAAAAAAAGCACCGTGCCCGGAAATCTTTTTGACATTTCCTTTAGTATTGTTGCGTGTGCGTTTAATGTATTTAATTTCAATGGGTTATGAAATTGTGCGGCCGGATGTTTGGCATTGACATTACGATTTTGGCTTGATAAATAAATAAGCTTGTTTATAAAGCTCGTATAAAGGTTAACCGTTGAACAAAGGAGGGGGATAGAGAACCATGAATAAAAAATTGCTGGCGTTGGCGATTGTTGCGTGTGCGACCCTTTTTGTGGTAGCCGGTATTTATGCGGCCGTAGAGGAAGTGATTATCATGAAAAATGAGGCATATCCGGAACATGAAAAAGGAATTGTCGAATTTCATCATAAAAAACATGCAGAAGAATATGCCAAAAAGTACCCGGATTTGTATCCGAATGGCTGCGGCGATTGCCACCATGATGAAAACAACAAGCCGCTTAAAGACCTAACGGAGGATAGTGAGGTTAAAAGCTGCATTGAATGCCACAAAAAACCCGGTGAAGTGCCCAAAGACTTGAAAAAGGAATGGCGCGCAAAGAAAGTTAAAAAAGCCGAAAAGAAAAAAATGGAGCTCGAATATCACGCTGAAGCGCTGCATGCTAACTGCCGGGGTTGCCACCGAGAATACAATAAAAAGTACAAACCGTCTGAGAAGGCACCGACGACCTGCACCAAGTGTCATCCGAAAACCAAGTAAGTAAACCCACCCGATTGCTAACCCAAAAGGCATGCATCTTAAAGGTGCATGCCTTTTTTGGTAAGCAGTGTCAAAAATGCATCTAATCCACCAGAGGCGGACAGGCGCCCAAGGACTGTTGAAAAAAGAATAGGACGCTAGATTTTTTTTAAAGCGACTACTGCCCAGTCATGCTCATGGGCCGTCCAAACAGATTTAAAATGCCTCCGGGTGTAAAGCGCCACTAATTCTTGCATTTCACAGATCCGAAAACCCGATAGCACCACCCGGCTGCCGGTGCGGGTAAGCCGCATAATTTGAGTAGAGAGGCTTTTCAGACTCGGATAACGCAGGTTGGCCGTCACCAGCTCGTAGGTGAGATCAATGGTCTCAATTTTACGCTTGGAAATGACGAGGCGGCCCTGGAGGTGATTCAGAGACAGATTTTCACCGGCTTCTGCGATGGCGCAGGGATCGATATCGATGGCCAGACCTTTTTTTACCCCCAGGCAAATGGCGACAATCGCCAGAATGCCTGAACCGGTGCCGATGTCCAGCACCGAGCAATTCGTGCTGAGCCAATTGGGACGCACCGTCTTTAAAACATATTCAATGGCTCTGACCGACAGGCGCGTGGTCGGATGCCGGCCCCCGCTGAAAGCTGCCCCTGGCTGAATGCAAATAACAACGTTATCGGCTGCCGGTTTAAATCCATGCCCCGGTGGCCGGACGACCACATAATCCGAAATGCGCACGGGTTTATTAAACGATGGCACCAGGTAAGTGCTGCCGAATTCATAGGTATATTCCAATTCACCTTTAGTAACTAAATTTTTCAGCAATGCTTGGCTACGGGCTTTATCCAGGCCGTAAGTTGTGGAGATGGTTTTTTCAAGTTGCCGGGGCGTTAATCGGGCAGCTGATGCAACGACATATTCTAAAATCGCCTTTTCAATCCGCTGAATATCCATTGAAGATTCATTATGACGTTTTTTTCTGTTGATAGGCAATTGCATTGCGCACCAGCGCCGTTGCCCAATGCGGGGTTCCTAAAGCGTGGATGTGGGTATAGGTGGCCAGCACATTTTTATAACGGATGCCGTCTTTGTCTTTGGTAATCCCAACCCCCCGCTGCATGCGGAAAACCAGATCCTTTTCATTGCCGCTCCAGCCTAGCACCCGGGAATAGTGAAACTCGTGACCCCTGATTTCAGTACCGATGTCATAATACGGGTTGTCGTTTTCAACGGTCACCACGGTGTAACCATGGCCCTGCGGCCGAGAATAGAAATCAAAGGTCAACGGTAGTATGCCGACCATGGGGTAAGATTTTTTCTCGAGCACCAGCGCTTCGCCCAGATACATCAAGCCACCGCATTCGGCGTAAATCGGCAGACCGTCTTCGGCCAGGTCCTTGAGCGCGTCACGAAACTTCTTATTTTCAGCCAGCTGCTGGGCATGGGTTTCGGGAAAGCCGCCTCCGATGTAAAGCGCATCCAGGGCCGGTAATGTGTTTTGTGCCAGAGGGCTGATAAAAACGATTTGGGCACCGGCTGCTATAAGGGCATCAATATTTTCCGGATAATAAAACTGAAATGCCGAATCTTTAATGATGCCAATCCGTGGCCTCTGAGCTTCATCTCCGGCTATCTCAATTCTGTTTTCTGTCTTCTGACCTCTGACCTCTGACCTCTGACCGCCGACCTCTGTCTCTATCGGCGGCAAATCCTGGATGCATTCATAGACAGCGTCCAGGTCGATATGGTCATTGGCCACCTGGGCGGCGGTATCGACGGATTTGCCGGCCCAGTCATGTTCGGCAGTGGGCACCAGTCCCATGTGGCGTTCCGGAAAAATCTGCGTTTTCAGCTTGGGAATGGCACCGACAACCGGAATCCCGCAATGGTGCTCGATGTTGTCGCGCAGAATACGTTCGTGGCGGGCACCGGCCACCCGGTTGAGCACCACACCTTTGATCATTACATCCGGATCAAACTGAGCAAGGCCGGAAATAACCGCCGCCATGGTGCGGGTAATCTTGGTGCAATCCACACACAACAATATCGGGGTTTTAAGCAATTTGGCCAGCTCAGCCGTACTGGTGCTGCCGGCCAGATCAATGCCGTCGTAGAGCCCGCGGTTGCCCTCGATAACAGCAATATCATCTGGGTAGGTGTGGGATAAAAAGGACTGTACGATTCGAGGAGGCGCTAAAAGAAAAGTGTCCAGATTATAACAGGGCCGGTTGGCCGCCAGGGCTAACCAGCCCGTATCGATATAATCCGGACCTTTTTTAAAAGGTGCAATGGATTTGTTGCGTTCTCGCCAGGCAGCAATCAGTCCAATGGATAGGATGGTCTTACCCGAACCGCCGCGTAAAGCCGCAATCATGATGCGGGGAAACCGTATGCTATCCGATTGTGTTAAAATGGCGTTCAAAAATCAGAAAAAACGTAAGCCGGTCTTGGGCAAATCTGCACCGCTTAGTCTTCGTCTTCGGCGTGTGCCTGTTTACCGGTACCCTTGAGTCCGTATAGCGACGTACTGCCGCTGGACCAGTATTCCAGAACCTCTTCCTGCACCAGGCGATTGATGATCTTCTTGGCCTCGCGTGGTTTGGCTTCTAAAATCTTGGCCAGATCATTAAAATAAAATTTGGACTTGGTCTTAAGTTTCTTTTGCAATCCTTCCACAATTTTTTGTTTCGATTCCTCGTAGTCCAAAGCCATAATGTTCCTCTTTTCGGCAAAATGCAGGGGGCACCGTTAATGATCGCTGCCCCCTGCTGTTGTGGTTTAGCGCTTAAAACTTAAATTGCGTAGTCTGGCGCCACGTATAGTAAGCCGGATCACGGAAATCATCGATCAGATGGTGGGTGAACTCCAGTTCGCATTTTTCAAAGAATCTTTCCCAACCGATACGTTCGGCCCATTCGCCCAGACGCTCGTATTTATTGGCGCCTTTTTCGTAAGCCTGCACGATCTTTTTGATGGTATCCGTGGTCTTCGGCCAGCGCGGTGGCTCATTCGGGATAAAGGCCACAACGACCTTGGAAAACTTCGGTGCGCTGATGCGGTTGGACACCTTGCCGCCGGCCATGATGACGATGCCGTCGCCTTCCGTGTCGGCCAGAGGCATGGAGGGGCACATGGTGTAACAGTTACCACAAAACATGCAGCGCTCCTCTTTGACCGCCACACTGTTGACCTTCTCTCCGCCGGCTTCAATCTTGGCCGGCCTAATGGCGGCCGTCGGGCAGGCCGCAATGGCCAACGGAATCTCACACATCTTATCCAGATATTCATGGTCCAGCATCGGCGGTTTGCGATGATAGCCCAGGATTGCGATATCCGAGCAATGCACCGCACCGCACATATTCAGGCAGCAGGCCAGCGATACGCGTAGCTTGGCCGGCAGTTTGTGGTCTTGAAAATAGTCAAAAAGCACATCCATGGTGGCCTTGACCGGCCCGGAGGCATCGGTGGCCGGTGTATGGCAATGGGCCCAGCCCTGAGTGTGCACGATATTGGTAATCGATGTGCCGGTTCCGCCCACTGGAAACTTGAAGCTGCCGCCGTCAAACTTGCGACTTTCAAGATCTTTGAGCAGCGGATCGACTTTCTTCTCGTCGGCCAGCATGAATTCGATGTTATTGCGGGTGGTAAACCGCACATAACCGTCACAATACTTTTCCGCTATCTCGCAAACCTCCCGGATGTGGGTCGTGCTCATAAGTCGCACCCCACCAACGCGCACTGTCCAAACTTTATCGCCGGATTCGGCCACGTGCACCAATACGCCGGGTTTGATGACGTCATGATACAGCCATTTGCCCTTATTCTTGGCAATCACCGGCGGATAAAATTCGTCGTATTTTCGCGGACCGATATCACTAATCCGATCTTCCATCGGTTTGTCAGGATTGTAACCTGATGATACAAATGCCATGGTCTTATCCCCCTATCTCTGATGATATTTTCTAAATTCGTTGATGTCTCGTTGGAATCCGCCCGGCACCTCGTCTTCTTTCCAGAAGATGTACGGGTTGGATCGCGGCTCTTTAACCATGCGCGGATCGGGTGCAATGCCGGTAACCTCCAGCAGCTTCTGGAAGCCCTGGCGTTTCATCAACTCACCGAGCCGCTCGCGGTTCTTGCCTTCTTCCATCCACCAATCCCAGATGGCCTCGATGACTTCCTTAATTTCATCGTAAGGTTCCTCTACCTTCATAAAGGGAATCAGCATAGAGCTCATCTGGGCACCATCGAGAATCGGGGCCTTGGCGCCCACCAGGATGGAAAGACCGGTTTCCTCTCCAATTCGAAGCGCCCGGGGCATAACGTTGATGCAGTGCATGCAGCGGTTGCACTCCTTGTTTTCGATCATCAGCTTTTTACCTTCCATCCACATGCACTCGGTGGGGCAAAGATCAATGACTTCTTTCTGGATGTCAAAGGGGCCCCAGTCGCGACCGCTGTGGTCGTTGGCATTGGGCGCAATCTCGCCGCCGATGTAAGCCTGGACGGCTTCCTGATCGATGCGGATATCGTCTTTCCAGGTGCCGATGAATGACATGTCCGCCCGGGCGATGGAAGCCACACAGCAGTTGGGGCAGCCGTCGAATTTAAACTTGAACTTATACGGAAATGCCGGCCGGTGCAGCTCATCCTGATATTCCTGGGTCAGATGATAGCAAAGTGCATGGGTGTCGTAGCAGGCATATTCACAGCGCGCCTGGCCGATGCAGTCTGAGGGGGTTCGCAGGTTTGAACCCGAGCCGCCCAGATCCTGGTTATATTTATGGGTCATCTCATAAAAAATCTCTTCCAGCTGCTTGGTGGTGGTGCCCAGAAAAATAATATCACCGGTGGAACCGTGCATGTTGGTCATACCGCTGCCACGGAAATCCCAAAGATCACAGAGCTGTCTTAAGTATTCGGTGGTATAAAATTTACCACTCGGATGGTTGACGCGCAGCGTATGGAAGTGTGCCACACCCGGAAACTGCTCGGGCTGGTCGCAATAGCGACCGATAACACCGCCGCCGTAACCGAATACGCCGACGATGCCGCCATGTTTCCAGTGGGTTCGGCCGTGTTTGAAGGAAAGCTCCATTACACCCAGAAGGTCTTCAACAACATCCACAGGAATCTGAAATTCGACTTTCTCCTTGTTTTTTGCCCTGACTTCGGCCTGTTGCTTCAGATCCGAAACAAAACTCGGCCACGGCCCGCTTTCCAGCTGGTCCAACAACGGGGTTTTATGTTTTGCCATTATTTACCTCCATTAATGTTAATAATTTCGCTTCAACGATAAACAATCTTTCTCCCCTCCCAGGATTCGCCGCAATTCACCTCCTCTCAACTTTTTTTCTGAATTTATCTTAAATATTTTCAGTGATTTTTTTTAAAAATAATCAAAGGAATTGATATAGAATTAATCTTTGGGCTTGTCAATAAAAAAGCAGCGTTAGAGCGGATTTAAGACACAATAATCATAAATAGCACCGCAGATACTATATCTTGCGGCCGGACGAAGGAAAAATGCTCTATGTGGTGGAAAGTTCGTCTGTAAAAATACCGGGGGCAGGCTGGGTTGAAATAGTTATCAAAGTAACTCCGGCGTAAGAACAGCCGGACTATTGGCATAATCGCGTGTAGGATTCTACTTGACTCTCGCTAACAAATCCTGAATGGCGGCATGCAGCGTTTCAACATGTTCGCCTAAATTTTGCTTTATCAGCGGCAGCTCCGGCATGCGGGGATTGAAGCGGTTTAGGATCGCCACCGACAAATCGTATAGGTCTGATGCCGGGCACGCTGATAAATAAGCCAAAAAGCAAGACAACGGGGAATCCGGTAAAAAGTCAACATCTGGTTTCATCGACAAAGCGTCCAAAAAGCCGGTTAGGGTGGCGTCGACAGCGGATTTATCCGACCATACCATATCGCCGACGCCCTCGAGACGATCCAGGCGCATCTGAAACGAAAGATTTAAAAAGTAAACTAAGAGGGCCTGCAAAAGTCGCTGCGGATCATCGGCATCCGTTTTATCCTGTTTTGGGTTTTCAAAGATCGCTGCATATCGCCGGACGGTAACAAGCTTTAATCCGGGGCGGTCATTTTCGAAGTGAACAACAAAATCACCGGCAGCGTGGTGCCAGGCCAAAATCTGCTCAAAGGTCAGCAGGTTATAATAACAGGTCAGTATTTTAGCCGCCTCAACATATAGAATTTTCGTCTGTTCGGCGGTCAGATAAAACCTGCCACCGGTTTCATCCCAGACGACTATTTTAAGCGTATGATCGGCCGGATCGGGTGCAAGGTGGAATTCATGATAGCCATCGAACCATTCACCCAAAAAAATACCGAAATTAAATCCTGCTGGAGCGGTTATCTGTTCCCAGCCGTATACCTGTGGCAAATAGTCAAATGGTGTCTCGGCATTCAGGCGCTTCAAATTATGATAGTCCTGTTCAATGAAACGCCGGCCGGAATCTGAGATGGCGACATTCAGGACGAAGGCAAGCTGATTTTGGTCTACGACGATTTCCACCCGCGCTGGGTGGTAGAAGGCACCATGTTTTTCGAGGCGGATTCGAATTTCGGCGATGTCCTGCGGTTGGACCTCGTAGTCCAGACGTTGCGATGCGGCCCGCGTAATCACATCATAATCACCGGCTTCAAGAAATGCCTGCGCTGCCTGGAAGTAATCCGCGTGGCGAACCGAAACATCGGCAGCCGTGCGTAAAATATCAAGTCTCAGGGGTATCGGATGCTGCCACAGCGGGTTGTCTGTTGAGACCGGTTGCTTGCCGGCGGATGTATAGAATGAAAAATGGGGCATTTTTTTTCAGAGAACAGCGGTCAGAAATCAGAAGTCAGAAAAAAATGTCCTTCGGATTATTTGTTTTCTGTCCTCTGTCTTCTGTCTTCTGCTTGCCGCGGCGTCTAATCCCGGCGAAGCCCGGTAGAACGGAGACGGAAGCTCGCCCGCCTTCGCTTAATCCGCTTCGGCGCGGTAAAAAAGAGCGTAGACGGATTATCTGTTTTCTGATTGCTTGAGCTGTTCAACCTCTTTTAATATTTGGGGCGGCACTTCATAGCCCAGCTCAAGCGCTCGCTCACAATGTTCGATGGCCGCCTGGGTCTCGCCTTTTTCAAGATAGGCAATGGCCAGGTTGTTGTGGACCGGCGCAAAATCAGGATGCAGCTTTAAGGCTTTCAGATTGGTTTCGATGCTTTCGTCGAGCATGCCCTTCATCAGATAGGCGTTGGCCAGATTGGCAAAGGCCTGGACATACCTGAAATTGAAGGTGGTGGCTTTTTCCAGCGCTTTGATGGCCTCGTCGATATTTCCTTTTTGAAGTTCGATAAAGCCGATGTTTCCCCAGCCTTCGGAAAATCCGGGTCTGGCCTTTACGGCTCTTCGGTTCTGCTGCACGCAACCGTCCAGATCGCCGCGCTGTAGCGCAATTCCGCCAAGCGCCACATAAGCTTCTGCCAGGCCGGGGCTGTTCTCAATAGCTTCATTAAGGTGCTTTTCGGCTTCATCATATTTTTTCTGGCCCATCAGGGCAACACCCAGGTTGTAGTGGGAATTGCCGCATTCCGGATTTTGAGCGATGGCCTGCCGTTGCTGGGCAATAAATTCCTCCGCGTCTTTCGCTTTTGTCATGGTATGGCTTCCTTCTGTCAAATTTAGATGTTGCGATTAAATATAAATCATTAAAACAATGAAACGGCTTGTACAGGAAACAGGCGCGTTTTTCAAGCACTCATCCCGGCGCCCATCTTTTTTGCTTGACATCAATTTTGCTTTTAACTACCGTTTGAATACCCTTAAAATTAAGACGTTACAGGGATAAAACAAGTTGTAATGACCATAAGGGGGCTATCATGAAAGCAGGATGCTATACCGCAATCATCACACCATTTATCGATAATGCCGTGGACGATGACGGCCTGGAAAAACTAGTTGATTTCCAGATTCAAAACGGTATCACCGGCATTCTGGCGGTTGGGACCACCGGGGAAAGCCCGGTTCTCACCTGGGATGAGCACAATAAAGTAACCGAAGCGATCGCCCAAAAAGCCAAGAGCAAATGCCTGTGCATTGCCGGTACCGGCAGCAACAACACGGCCGAGTCTTTAGCGGCAACTCAGCATGCGGCTGAAGTGGGGGTCGATGCCGTGTTGCTGGTGGAGCCCTATTACAACGGACCCAGCTCTCTTGAAATTCGCAAAGAATACATTGCCCCGATCGCCGCGGCGCATAAGGATCTGGATATTATTCCTTACGTCATTCCAGGCCGTACGGGAACGCAATTATTTCCACCGGATCTGGCCCTGTTGTATAAAGAATACCCCAATGTCCGGACCGTCAAGGAAGCCACCGGCAGCCTCGATAACATGAAGCGCACCCGTGAATGCTGTGGGCCTGATTTTCTGATTTTATCCGGCGATGATGGCATTACCTATGAAATGATGACCGACCCGCAAATCAAAGGCGCCGGGGTGATTTCGGTGGCTTCCAATGTGGCTCCTGGCGCCGTTACGCAAATGGTCCAATTGATCAATGCAGACAAAGTGTCCGAAGCCAGGTCTTTGATGCAGAAATTGGAACCGCTTTTCAATCTGGTAACCGTCAAAACGACCGAGCAGACACCGTATGGCGAGGTCTCCTTCCGGGCCAGAAATCCCCTGGCATACAAAGCGCTGATGACCATTCTGGGGATGCCGTCGGGGATGTGCCGGCCGCCGCTGGGCAAGTTGACACAAAACGCCTTACAAACCGTATTGGACGCCGCGCGCAAGGTACAGGCGACCGCACCTGAAATTCTGCAGCCGGTGGCCGACTTTTTTAATGTGGATATCAATGAGCGCCTGGAAAATGAGATGTATTGGAAGGAGCTGGCCTACCCGGATTATTGATTTGCGCTATTCGTCAAATCGTTAATTCGGATTTATGCATAAAAAAGCCGGTTTCGTTTGAAACCGGCTTTTCCGTTCATGAAACGTAGCATATCCGATTAGTTCTTCCCGTTAATCCGACAGGTAGTATTCAACCGTCGATACCACGCGTATTTTTTTGATATGCGGATTGTTATTGTCCCTGTTCTTGATGCTGAACTGGCCCTGTGAGGCCCTTTTTATTTTACCCAGTGTGCTCCGGGAATCTTCCGCAAACTTTTGAGCGACCTCCCGGGCTTTTCGGGTGGCTTCTTCTACCATTTGCGGCTTGACTTCATTTAGCCGGGTAAACAAGTACTCGGGTTCGGACCGGTAGTTTCCGCCGCTAAAAACGATGCCCTCTTTTCCCAGGTCGGATAACGAACTCATGATCCCGCGCACCGTGCCGATGCGCTTTGAATAAACAGTCACCGTTTGAGTGGCCGTGTAGCGAAACTCGGGTCTAACATTGGCACTGTATTGTTGGGCTGACTTGTCGGTGATCGCCGGAGAAGCCATCGATATGTCGTCTGAGCTGATGCCGCTTTTTTGAAGGAAATTTTTTATTTTTAACGTATTGGCTTCGATCGTGGTATACAGATCCGCCAAATCGTTGCCAGCCTGGGTAAACTGGACCGGCCAAATGACAATATCTGCTTCATACTCCCGCGCAGATAACCCTTTGACCGTAACGCTGCGCTCGTACTCTTTGAACTGAATGGCAGATTTCCCAAGCAGATATCCCAGGCCGGTTAGTCCTAAGAATATAAAAACACCCAGAACGAGTGCGCTTACCCTGTTATTTTCTTGCATGCAGTACTCCTTTTTTTGCAATCGATAATTGAGGGGATCATCAGATCTGCTTTTTAGCGGACGAATTTTTGAATCACTTAAAGACCCATCTCCCAAATTCGAAATTACCAGACCCTGAGAAAAATCTTCCCCTCTCTCTTTTCAGCTCTTGCCTTTTCCATATGCCTGAGAGTGGCAAGCTCCCTTTCCAGTTGAGGCCTTGTAAGCTTTCCTTTAAATTGTTCCACCAACGCCTGGCGTTCGATCCCTCCGGTCTTTTCGAGGACCCCGATGATTTCGGTCTGAATCGGGGTCAGGGTTAAGGGACTGCCGCTATGCCGTTCAAATGATTTGGCGCTGTGCACCGCCCATGGATCACAGCCTTTTGCTGGCGACAAAGCATCCATATAACAGTCCTCACACAGCATTTGCCCAAAATGCCCTCTTTCTTCACCCTCTTCAATGACCGCGTTGCATCGATCGCATTCCATATTTAACCTCCTGATGAGCCCAAATGTGTATGGTCTTTTGCGAGCAACAGGTGACTGACAGAATGTTTCTGCAAAATAGAAAACGGGAACCGACGTGCTGCTGTTCTTGCACGAGCGTATTTACGATTCAAAATGCGACACCTGAGCCTTTTGGCAGATAAAAAGTTTACTTTTCCCTGACTTTGTATGCGACAATGTGACCTCAGAAAAGATTTTCTTAAAAGGAGATATCCCTTGTTTCAAAAACTCGCGTGAATCTTTTGGGCCCATCATCAGCATCCGAAGGTAGAAAAGCATTTTGATAAATGATTTGCGGGGAACTTCATGCTCCATGATTAAAACGCGTCCATTTGATTTTACCACTCGCCGCATTTCTAAAAGGGCCTCTCTTCGAACCGCACCTTTTAATTCATATAACGCATGAGAGCAACAAACTACATCGAATACGTCATCTTTAAACGGTAAAATAGCAGCGTCTCCCTCTATGAGTATCAGCTTATCCGATATATCTTTTGCACGTGCCTTAACTAACATGCCATGGGAAAAATCATATCCAATTGCCGAAATATCACGGAAGCGCTCTGCAAAAGAAAGAATCACGGAGCCTGTACCGCAGCAAATATCTAGTACCTTTGCTTTTGCTTTATTCTCTATTTGAGCTGAACCCGCTAAAAACCTGCGCGTTTCGGTCCCATAATTGCGGGAATGCAATCTTATGAACCCATCATAAAAATATGAAAAAATATTATAATATAGGCGACGACCCGCTCTTAATTTCGGCATCATTATTTATGATCCTTATTTTTCCCTTTCTCTGAGCGGCCGCCACACCCAGTGTGACTGAGGAGCGGCGTCTGTGGTCGGCCATCATTCATGTGTTAGCTTTCACTTTTTTGGGCAACTACCGTAATCCAATTTTTTTGAGGTAATCTGTTTATTTTTTCGATCCGATAGCCCGCTTCAGAGAGAAAATCCTTGTATTCATCAGGCGTATGAATTTGCATATCGAGCAATTTAACCCATTTGGTATTTCTTCTTTCAAATGGATCATCTTTATATACTTCATTAACCATCAAAAGGGATCCTCCTGGTTTCAATACACGTTTTATTTCCTTTAAATCATTAATTAAATCAGGCCAAAAATAATATGACTCAAATACTGTTACAAGATCAAACATATTATCTGAAAACGGTAAAGATGAAACCGTGCCATATTTTATTTCGACGACGCCCCGTTTTATTAGGCTGGCATTTACGTTTTTCGACAATTGAACCATATCTTCCGAATAATCGATTCCGTAAACCTTTCCATTTATCGCGGACATCGCCAGCTCTTTAACGGCCTTTCCACCGCCACAACCAATATCAAGAATACATGAATCTGATTCAACTGAAATATGATTTAGCCCCCAGCGTCTAACTTTAGTATGGCCAAAATTCATAGATCGACCGACAAATCTGCCCAAACGACCTGAAGGCTTCCTGCATTGCATAACGAATTTTTCAATAAACCCCATGATATATTCCTTGTTGCAGCTCTAATGTTTCGGCTAAGCTGTCAAGAGTGGGGGTCAAGGTTTGAATAGGGAATTTAGCTGGCTTAGTTTTGTCTGTATTTTTTGATCCTTTTTGAGTCTGGCCTTGATCCCTTTACAACGAATTCCCTCAAATTCCAATTTTATTTTAAAATTTTTGGTGGTTGTGATATTCTGCTGTGTTTTTGTTTTTTCGAGCGCCCCACGGCCGGCTTTTTTGCGGAACTGGAACATCTGGTAAAAGGATGCCTCGATTTACGATTACTTGAAACGGCTGAAATCTGACGGCCAGGATATTTCCACCTACCATACGATCTGGTACTATTATTAATCCGGCATGAAAATTATTGCTGATGACTTCAACCCCAAAGGAGGTACAGCAGTGCCGCAAGCCAAAGTCAACGACATCACCATTGCATATGAAACGATCGGTTCTGAGAACGACAGACCTTTGCTGCTGATCACCGGACTGGCCAGCCAGATGGTGACCTGGCCGGATGCGTTCTGCAGCCGTCTGGTTGATGCCGGTCATTTCGTTATTCGCTTCGACAACCGCGATTGCGGGCTTTCGTCCAAACTGGAGTCCGGCGGCGTGCCGAACGTTGAAGCGTTGATGGCCGACGCTCAGGCGGGCAAACCGGTTAAAGCACCTTACCGTCTGTCGGACATGGCCGCCGATGCGGTAGGATTACTCGATAAGCTCGGTCTGGACCGCGCGCATGTTTGCGGGCTTTCGATGGGCGGCATGATCGCCCAATTAATGGCCGTTGAATATCCGGATCGAGTGGCCAGCTTGATCTCGATGATGTCCACTACCGGCAGGCCCGGTCTGCCCGGGCCGACGCCCGAGGCCATGCAAGCGATGTTATCCATGCCGCCCATCGAGCGCAGTGCTTATGTCCGCTACCTGACCGGGGTTTACCGGGCGTTTGCCGGAGGATCGGAAGCATTCGACGAACAATTGTCTGATGCCATCGCCGGACAGGCTTACGATCGATCATTTTACCTGATGGGATTTGCCCGTCAGATGGCTGCTATCATCGCCTCAGGCAATCGCGAAGAAAAACTTTCCAAAGTAACTGCACCGACATTGGTCATCCATGGCACAAGTGACTCGCTGGTACCGATTGATCACGGCCGCGCCACTGCCGATGCCATCCCCGGCGCCGAACTTGTTTTGATTGAGCAATTGGGCCACGGATTGACCTTTCCGACACTTTGGGATGAAATCATTGCGGCAATTGCATCCCGTACCCGATCTGCGGCCGTCTGAATTCTGTGATATCGCTGCCTATTGTTGCACTTCATTTTTCTGCGACCCGCGACCGTCGATGGACTTGAGGGGATTCTCTTAGAAAGGATCGAAATGGTTACTGAGGCAAAGCAAACGCACCGGGTGCAGCCGGATGCCGCTGTTATCGGCCCGCTTTTCATGGTATCTGCTGCGCTGTCATTCACCTTGCTCAACCTGTTGGTGAAGCTGCTGGGACCTCAATATACGGTGTGGACTATCGGTTTTTACAGATTTCTTGGCGGTGCGGTGGTGCTTATTGCGCTTTTCGGGCGCCACCATAATCCGTATAAAGGGAACAACATCCGCTTGCTCATCATCCGGGGCTGCACGGGATGCACCGCGTTTCTCTGTATTGTGACAGCCATCCGGCTGCTGCCTGTTTCCACCGCACTGATTATTTTTTATTCTTATCCTGCCTTTGCAGCCATTTTCGCATTCATTATTTACAAAGAGCGTATCGGAATGCTTGAAATTGCATGTATCGTCGCGGTTCTGATCGGCGTTGGGATTCTTTTTGATTTCCAACTTGTGGGCGGGGTCTTTGGGCAGATTATTGCTTTGGTCGGTGCTGCGTTTGCCGGGTTGACCGTTACCCTGATACGTTCCTTGCGGGAAAAAAACGGGCCGGTAGTCATCTATCTTTACTTTTGCACCATGGGTATGCTGATTACCGCACCGATGTTTGCAAAACACCCGGTATTGCCCTCCACACCCATAGAATGGGCTATGATCCTGGGCCTTATCTTGGTCTCGGTAACGGCCCAGCTGCTGATGAACCAGGGTTTTTTCTATTGCCTCGCCTGGGAAGGCGGGGTCTTTATGTCCAGTGAAGTTATCTTTACTGCCGCAGTGGGAATACTTTTTCTAGGCGATCCGGCTCCATGGCGCTTTTGGATGGGTGGTCTGGTGATTCTGATCAGTGTTATCGCACTGAACCGACTAAAATCGATCGAAAGGCGCAATTTATTGGTCCGTAGAATTTAAACAAAAATAAGCTATTTTATTTTTTGATTATGAGAAAAATAATATCGATCGTTTTAATGATTTCCAGCCTACTTGGACTCATTGGATGTCAACGTTTTTGGTATCAGTTCTTAAATATTAGCGTGGGCATTGCACCAGATCGGTTTGTCAAGGATTACTCTTTGGGGATCGGAGATGGAAAAGTGGTGGCATGTCTTTATCGACCGGATTAAATGAGGATTTACCCAGCCTTATTAGTTTCGAATTGATAGACCGGTTAATAGACGTTGCCATAAAGCTGAATCCTGGCATTCGCCGAATTATTATGATGGGACATTCAGCTGGCGGACAGTTTATTGTAAGATAGGCTGCGATCAATAGCCGCCATGAATTCTTGGAACAACAAGGAATTTCAATTCGATATTCTGAGTTCTTTTGTTAAAAGCGCTCCCAAATTTCAGCATATCTGGTTTGAAATTCCAGAATTCGGTCATGCGACCACTGAGATATTTACTCATCCAAGATTCATAACAGAATTAAAGGCTTTAGAGTTAACACGCTCAACTGATCGCCCTTTTCTCTGCCACCAGGACCTCTGAAGGCACTCCGCAGCGGCTGAGTTTGTCATCGTACCGGATTCTCCACTCTCGTTGGCTAACAAGTTCTCGAAGACGGATCGGCCGGCATCCACCGACAAGCGACGGTCTGATCGCATGTATGGCCGTCCAGATTCCGGCTACTATCCGAGAGACGGCTGAGAATCCGTGCGTCAGACTCGTTATTCCCAGCAGCCCGCCTTCGGGCAAGACCCGCCACGCTTCTTGTATGGTTGTCCGATTATCTGCATGCGTCAACAGGTCAAGGACATAGTTTGACACGAATCGATCAAATGTGGCTGCATCAAAATCGAGCCGGGGTGAACCCTGGCTAAGGTACACTTTTGCGCGTTGACCAAACCGATCCAGTCGTTCTCGCGCCAAAGCAACCATGGTGTCGCTGATATCCACTCCAACATAACGTGCTTCCGCAGGAAGGTATCTTTCAAGAAGTTGCTCTGCAAACCGGCCCGTGCCACAGCCAAATTCAAGAACAGCGCCGGCCCTGTCGAATTGAGCGTTTCGGATAAGCGCCTCAGTCGCAACATCCTCGTAGAAGCCCTGCTGGTCCTGCTTTTTGCCGAAGCGGTCGTAAAATAGCTTGGCCTGCTGATAAGATAATATGTGAGATTTCATTTTTTTAATGTTTTCTTTATATTTTCGCTTTTTTCTTATGGTCCAAGTTTCAGGCATCAGCCCGACAACCATGCTTCCGCTTCTGCTTTCTGGTCTCTGTCAAAGGCTTTGATTTCCAGACCCGGGAACAGGACGCCCTCAAATTCACTGATTTTTTTCAGCCAATCTTTATCCGTCAATACCGCGGCACGATTAAATTTTTTCATCAGACCCCACATCGCCGGAATCCGAGAAAATTCGATGCTGATGGCCGCCAGTGACGGAAGATGAAAGTTGATAATTTCATACAGCATTTTGCCGTTTTCAATATGTTTCGATTTGTCGGCCAATTCGTCCAGCGCAATTTTCATATCTTCGGCGCTCAACTTACCGCTCAACTGAATATCTATACGATTGACGCCGTTGGGAATTACTTTAAACATAAGCTCTCCTGTGATTTTTTCTACTCCTCCAATAAAGCTGCTATCACCTAAGGGCCTGCCGGTTCTCTCATGCTTGCGCAAAGCCTTGAGAATGTTTGAGTCAACGGGCTTCAATTAAAACGATTTCCAGTCCCCGCCGAAATTCACAAATAAGAGTTGCCTGACTTGACAGTGTATATAGTGAACTTTCATCTGATCTATCGACCAGCCTTCGGATTCTTTCAGATTCATCGGCTCCAACTTGTTTAACCCATCAACAATTCAACGAAAGCGATCCAGGGTCAACCGTCAAATAAGGCGCATTGGGCCGACTTAGAGCGCATTGCGCAGGGCATGCGGCCATTGAAACAATTTAACATTATAAAAAGATATGATAAAGTTAGCCGAGGCACTTCAAAGGGCGCAGACAGATCGTCCTGCACTTTTTGAGCACCTTACCATAATAAGATCTGTTGCGAAATTCCGCAATTTGCGGGGCCCTTGAACCTGATCTGAAGATTTGAAACCACTTCCAGTGTGGGATCTCGGAAATATTTGACAAAATGAGTGACGGTCATGTCAATTCCTGACAGGCGCTATGAACCTCAAGATGCCGGGGACACGATACTATCTTTTTTAGAACAAAAATTTATAGCTGATTTTTTTGTGAAGGAGAGCGATGAAACTGAATTTTAAGGAAAATAACGGTCCGATTGACGAAGTGATAGCGCAGTTGATGGAGCGGGTGGGGGATATCCAGCGGCCCCATATCGTCCGTGAGCTGATCCTGGCATCGCTGAAGGCGGGCCAGGAGGATGACGGCCGGGTGGATTTGAAGCTGATGAATACCTCGCTGAAGGAAATGCGTTATACGGCCAAGGTCTTTCGCGATTACCGCCACTTCAGAAAGGTCACCGCGTTCGGTTCGGCGCGAACACGCCCTTCCGAGCCAATTTACAAAATGGCACGTCGTCTCGGTAAAGAATTAGCGGAAGCGGGGTACATGGTCATTACCGGCGGGGGTCGCGGCATTATGCAAGCCGTTAGCGAAGGCGCCGGACCGGACCGATCTTTCGGGGTGAATATCCAGCTGCCTTTAGAGCAAAGACCCAATTCGGTAATCGACGGGGATGCCAAGGTGATCCTGTATAAATATTTTTTCAACCGCAAGGTGGCGTTTTTAAAGGAATCGGATGCCGTTGTCCTTTTTCCCGGCGGATTCGGCACTCTTGATGAAGCCATGGAAACCCTCACCCTGGTGCAAACCGGCAAGCGCAATCCGCTGCCGATTATCCTGCTGGACGAGCCGGGGGGCAGCTACTGGAAAGACTGGCTTCGATTTGTAAAAGAAGAGCTTCTGACAAAAGGCTATATCAGCGAATCCGACCTGAAATTATTTGAAGCCGTCGATGCGGTCGATGATGCGGTGGCGCGCATCAACCTGTTTTACCGCCGCTACCACAGCCTCAGATATGTGGGCAATCAATTGCTGATCCGCCTGAATTCGACCGTTGATGAGAAGGTCATCGAAGAACTGAAACGCGACTTTTCCGATATATTCAGTCCCGGCGGGAATATCTGCCTGTCCGAGCCGCTTCCCGAGGAAACCAATGAAACGGATATCGGTCATTTGCCGCGGCTCGTGCTGGATTTCAACCGGTGTGACTTCGGGCGACTCAAAGAATTCATCGATGCCGTCAACGGCTGCTAAGATCCGGTACACAAGTAGAAAAACCGGGAAGTAAAATACTTGAGGGGGATTTTTTCGATTTAAGTGCTGCATGAATAATCGCCTGCGAAATCCGCGCAAATTCATGCATAAGGGCTCTTACCAAAAGAATAGGAAAAAGATATGAAAAACTCCCCTCAGATAATTGAGCATTCCAGTCGAAAATACGCCCTCAGCCCTCGAATAATTCGACCGATTCTCTTTGGCCCGCCTTCAGGCTTCCGGTTTTAAAATCAGCTTGCCGCGGACCCTGCCGCTTTCCAGCAGTTGATGGGCCCGTGCCGCTTCGGACAGCGGCAGTCGGTCATGGATGTGGGGTTTGATTCGTCCGTCTGCCAGATCCTTGAACAGGGTTTGCGCCGAGCTGGCCATCAATGCGGGATCCAGTTCGAAAATGCTGGGCAGCATAAAGGTTCGAATGCCCGCGCTTCTGATAAAGCCGGCCCCCAGCATTTCGGCCAGATTTCCGGTGGGCGGGCCGGCCGCCATGCCGAACCAGATCACCTGGCCCAGGGGCGCCAGCATCTTAAAATCGCGCCTGAAGGTGTTTCCGGCCACCGAATTGAGGATGACTTCCAGCCCTTTGCCTTTGCTGATATCCTTCACCCTCCGGAGCACGTCCTCGCCTTCGTAGTTGATGATGTGATCATAGCCGTGGGATTTTGCAAATTCCGCCTTTTTCTCCGTACTGGTCAGCCCGATGGCCTTTACCCCGGCCAGCCGCGCCAGTTGAATCACGGCGGTTCCAACTCCTCCGGCGGCCGCATAGCACAGGATGGTCTGACCTTTTTTGACCCCGGCCATGGTGTGCAGCATGTGAAAGGCGGTCAGGTAATTGACCGGAACAGCGGCGGCATCATCCATATCGATTTCTTTGGCGAGGGGAAACACTGCGATCTCGCTGGCGGTTACATATTGGGCATAACAGCCCTGTGCGAGCACGGCTACGGGCTGTGCCGGGCGAAAGCGGGTGACCTTTTTGCCGACCGATTCAACGATTCCGCTGCAGTCAACGCCGGGGATCGCCGGCAGCGGGGGCATCATCGGATAGTCACCCCTGCGGACCATGACATCGGCAAAATTAACCGAAGCTGATATGACCTTGATCAGCACCTCGTTTTCACCCGGCGCGGGGGGCTCCACTTCTTCATATTTCAGGCGGTCAATGGCGCCGGGTTGATGAATCCGGATGGCTTTCATGGCAGCACCTCCCTAAATACAATTTTAAAGTCGAAGCCTAAGCAGGTTGCATTTTTTTGAAATCCCATTTCGGATGCTTACTGGTTGCGGCCCGCCATGACGCCGCCGTCCACGTCCCAGACGGCGCCGGTGACCCAGCTCGCTTCATCCGACAACAAAAAATCGATGACGGCAGCGACGTCATCGGCGCGGCCCACCCGGCCGATCGGGTGAAATCCATTGAAACCGGCCAGGGTTTCTTCAATTTTGTCCGGCTCGATGAAGCCGCCGTAAATCGGAGTGACCACCACCGCCGGCGACACGCCGTTTACCCGGATTTTAAAATCGGCAAGCTCCATGGCCAGGTGCTGCGTTAAAGCGTGCAAACCGGCTTTTGCCATGGAATAGGCCGATGACGGCGTGGCCTTGATGGATTGCTTGGCCCACATCGAGCCGATGTTCAGGATGGCACCGCCGCCGTGCTGTTTCATGTTGCGTGCCACCGCCTGGGTAATAAAGAAAAAGCTTCTATTGAGATCCAGGTAGCGGTCATAGTCGGCTTTGGTGTGCTCCAGAAAGGCTGTGGGAATGAAGGTGCCGGCCGCATTAATCAGGTATTTGATGTGGCGCGATTCGCCGTTCAAACGCTCGATAAACGAATCGACCTGATCTTCCGCATACAGATCGACCGCCGTGGTCTGAACGGTGCCTTCAGCTCCCAGCTCGTTTCCGGCCGTCTCCAGTTTTTTCCCGTCACGGGCCAGCAGGATCAATTCCGCTCCCCGTTTAAGCAGACGCCGGCCGGCCTGCTTACCCATGCCGCTGGAGCCGCCGACAATCAGCGCCAGTGGTGTCGTTGATGTCTGCATGATATTTCCTCCTTTCGTCATCCGCCCTTTGCCGGGTTGCGGATGCGGTGTCGCGGTTTAATCGGTTCACGATGATTTCTTAGGTTTAGAGTGAGATTGAATTTATTTTTGTCAAGAATGAAACGGTCCAAATTCTTAAGCATGAAAATAATGTCCGGATCCCATTGTCAGAGAGAACGGGGAGTCTTATTTTTTTGTCAGGTAAATATGTTATTAGCAGGAGGAAAAAATCAATGGAAAAGCGCAAGCTCGGCAATTCGGGATTGGAAGTTGCGCCGCTGGCATTCGGCGGCAATGTATTCGGCTGGACGGCTGACGAGCCCACTTCGTTCACGCTGCTCGATGGGTTTGTCGATGCCGGCTTTAATCTGATCGACACGGCCGACATGTATTCAACATGGGTTGAGGGCAACAGCGGAGGCGAATCGGAAACGATTATCGGCAAGTGGCTGAAGCGCAGCGGCAAGCGCGCAAAGGTTATCATTGCCACCAAAGTCGGCAAAGAGATGGGACCCGGCACCGGCGGGCTTTCAAAAGCCTATATTATGAAAGCGGTGGAGGATTCGCTGCGGCGGCTGCAGACCGACACCATTGATCTGTACCAGTCCCATGCCGATGACCCGGAAACCCCGCTGGATGAAACCGCGGAAGTCTATGAACAGTTGATCAAACAGGGCAAGGTCAGGGCTATCGGTGCGTCCAACTTCAGTGCCCGACGCCTGGCCGAGTCATTGCAGGTCAGCGAAAAAACCGGTTATCCCCGTTATGAGAGCCTGCAGCCCTTATACAATCTTTATGATCGTAACGATTTTGAAAAGGAGCTCCAGCCGCTTTGCCGGGAAAAGGGATTGGGTGTGATCAGCTACTTTTCGCTGGCCAGCGGTTTTCTCGCCGGCAAGTATCGCACCAAAGAAGATCTGTCAAACAGCGCTCGCGCTAGTTTCGTGGAGAAATATCTCAACGCGCGGGGATTTCGCATCGTCGAAGCCCTGAAAAAGGCGGCGCAGCAGCATAATCTGACACCGGCTCAGGTTGCGCTTGCCTGGCTAATTGCGCAGCCGACGGTAACGGCACCGATTGCCAGCGCCACCACTCTTGACCAGTTAAATGAATTGATGCAGGCCGCAACGATCACGCTCGATCCCGCTGCAATCGATCAGTTGAATCAGGCCAGTGCCTAAGACCTATTCCAAAAATGCATTGAATCCGCCAGGGGGAGGGCGTCTGATGGCTTTGATGATAATAGAATAAAAAGTCCAATTGAAGCACATCGGGAGGCCGATGATCATGAACATAACCGATATGAGCGGCAAGGCGCCGCTGGCCAACGGGGTTAAAATGCCTTACCTGGGAATCGGAACCTACCTTATCGACGATGATGACGAGGCGGCCCGGGTGGTGGGCGACGCCCTTGTCGCCGGGTATCGCCTGATCGATACGGCGGCTTTTTACGGTAATGAAAAAGGCGTGGGCCGGGCCATCCAGGCAAGCGGCGTGCCTCGCGAAGATATTTTTATCACCAGCAAAGTATGGAACACCGATCATGGATTCGATTCAACGCTAAGGGCCTTTGATGCCAGTCTGCAGCGACTGCAAACCGACACTCTCGACCTTTACCTGATTCACTGGCCGGGCCGCAGCCGGTATAAAGACACCTGGAAGGCCCTTGAAAGACTGTACGACGAAAAACGGGTCCGGGCCATCGGTGTCAGCAACTTTTTAAGGCATCATCTCGAAGATCTGACAGCCGGCACAGCAGTAACGCCAATGGTCAACCAGGTGGAATTTCACCCCTGCCTGTTGCAGCCGGAGCTGCTGGATTTCTGCAGGCAGCATGACATTCAGCCCCAGGCCTGGGGCCCGCTGATGCGGGGCCGGGTGGACGAGGTGGCGCTGATGAA
>JASFNW010000017.1:0-52998 GCA_050116835.1 Desulfobacterales bacterium | reverse complement strand
TTTCGTTTAAAATGCTCATGTTGTCAAAAACGCTATTAAAGTCCTTACCCTGAGTTTCGCTCTATTCAAGATCAATCGATTACACGAATAATAAAATCAAGGCTCTACCCTGTCAAATAAAAACCCTATTCAACGAATTTTACCACTTTATAATGTTTTCTTACAGCTCATCAACAAAGCCCATGAGCGTTAGATGCATTTTTGAGGCAACTTCCAGTGTTGGATTTTCCAACACCAATTATTACCTAAAGCTATCGGGCTAAAGTGACGATATATATTTAACATGGAAATCAGCATGTTTAAGGATTTGATCGGCTAATGAGCATTTACGGTCCAGTTTCATTTTTGCAGCTAAGGGCCGACATAAAATACACGACGACAGTACAGCGAAATACAAATATTGATCGGAGGTTGCGTTTTGGCAATGGAAAAGGAGACAATAATTTTTTTTGAGCAACTGGGGTTTGGGTGGGTTCTTGATAACATGATGTTAAAGGAGATAAAGCTCAATTCGATCAGAGATGAGCTGATTACCGACACATCGTTGATTAAAATTATCGAAAACATGTTAACCGAAAACCCGATCTTATAACCATCAAGGCGACAAATTGGAAGATTCGATTCTAAGCAGTCTTGTGATTCGCTCATCAGGGAACTCACCTTTGCGCCGGCCTTTTTAGCCTGAATTTCAGTTATCACCGCTTGTCAACAGCTTATAAATCCTTAAGTTTCTATGGATACGAATTGTTTTAAACTATATAATAAACGTTCGGTATCTGCTCCGGGTCAATCGAATTGACTTCGGTTTGATCTAAAAAGCGCCTACAGGTGGTGGGTCAGATCAAACGGCCGGCAAGCCGGGGACGCTGAAACTGTGGAGCATCTGATTTCGTATTTTTGAAGCTGAATTGAGGAAAGATACATGGCTAAAGCAGAACAGGAAAATTCAACCTATCGCGGACTGGTGCAATCCGACGACGGGATCATCACAAAAATATTGAATTCAAACTCCCGGACGATAACATTTGAGACGACTTTCGGATTAAACGATCAGCTCATCGAGCGCCTTAAAAATCAAACTGAAGACATCGTTTTTAGCGAGCGATCGAGAATTGCGCGGCTGGGTGTTCAGATTAAATGCGAGCCCCCTACCGCCGATGATCTGAAGGGTGAACGTATTACGCTCAAGCAGGTTGCCTCTCCGGTGATTCCGGGCTATCCCGGCCTAAAGGCGCTGCGGGAGTTTATCACCCTGGGACTGCCGGTCGGACGACTGGTGTTATGCGATCCGGATGCGCTTTTGACTTCTGATGAAGTATTGGAAGCCATCGAACGCTCGCAGCTCAAACTACCGGCCTCCACCTCTATTTCGGCCGACGGCAGTATTGTCATTGCCCCCCATAAGGTTATTTGCGAACTAAAAGAACCCCTCGACCCGGAAGTGCTGGGCCGCATATTGCTCCGCGAAGACGGACGGGAGCTGTTAAATCGCTACCAGGTGCGCAAATCGGTACCCGCATTGAATATCGCTCCCGGAAAAGGCGCGGTGACGACCTGCTCCATGTATCTCAATGAGCATTATGTTGTCTTGCAAAGCGGTTTTGAACTGGGGCGGAATTTACCGGCTACGGTTCTGGATCCCATCAAGACCCGCGGTATCCGGATCTATCTTGAAATCGTCAACCACACCCGACACCCTATCGTTAATCCGTTGATCAGCGCCAAAGTATACAATGCCGCCAAATCCAAAAACAGTGTGCATTTAACGGAGGACACCGGCAACAATTCCTTTTTTAGCTACCGGCAAATGCGTGAGCTGGAAAAAAAATTCGAACCGCAAAAACCCAACAGCTGCCATTACCTGGACAAGCCGGTCGCGCTGATTGAAGGTAAAAAGGATGCCATCAGAAACGCGCGCATCTTTTTAAACGGTCCCGACAATGCCTGTGAAGCCACCCGCGCCCTGTGTGCCGTCGCACGAAGGGACTTTTCACCGTCAAGCGAATGCGGCCATGAATATGCGACCTCCAAACTTGCCGAGTCCTTCAACAGCTCACCGGGAGTGCTGGCCCTTAAATATTTCCCGAATTTAATCGAACAT
The DNA here is from genome assembly GCA_050116835.1 of Desulfobacterales bacterium. Classification (GTDB taxonomy): domain Bacteria; phylum Desulfobacterota; class Desulfobacteria; order Desulfobacterales; family JAHEIW01; genus JAHEIW01. The sequence continues at coordinate 50,897 of JASFNW010000017.1, read as the reverse complement.
CGCGATATCATCAATTTAGCCTGTGACGGGAAAATAAAGGCCCTCTATTTTTACGAGCCATCCTGCGAACATGGTCCGTTTCTCTCGCAGCTGGATCACAATCGTCTGCAGGAATACCATGCGTTTGGTATCGAAGTATACTGGGTTTCGGGATTGAACGGCTGTCTGATGATACACACCATGCGTGACGGCATGGGATATTTTGTGTTGCCCGAGCGGTTGGCCGATTTTCATAAGTCGATGCTGTTTGCCTTTTATGGCTCCAACATGCGGCTTGCCAAGGAAGGCCAGGGGCGTCTGGAGTCTCTTATGGATGCCCTGATTGCATTCTGGGGTCAGAGTATCGGCATTGTTACCGGAGGGGGTAGCGGGGTGATGGAGCAGGCCAACACCCTGGCACGCAACCGGGGCATACTGTCCGGCGCCAATTTTTTAGACATTACCGATCAATCCATGACCACCGATGTTGATTTTTGTCAGGTCTTTCAGGCCACCTGCCGGCATAGCAGGCAAAAATGGTTTGAGGTGGCATCTTTTCCGATCTTCAATGTCGGTGGTCTGGGCTCACTGGAAGAACTGGGGATTACGCTGTGCAATATGAAGCTCTCCATTCTGGAACAGGTTCCGATCATCCTGTTTGATACCGAAGGCCGCAAAGGGTACTGGAATGGTGTCGGCGAGCAGATTCATTATATGATCCAACATGGCCGGGCGCCCGCCTGGATTCAGGACAACATTGTGATCACCGATGATCCGCAAGAGGTTATAGAGGCGTATAGAACCCGCCTCCAACTATTCTAAGTTTCCATCCGGAAATGGCCTTTTTCCCGCTAAGCTGTGTTCTCCGCGGATTTGTGCCTCAACGTACTTTAAGTACGCCTCGACACAAATCCTTGTGCGGCCGTGCTTAGCAAAAAAAATTCTCATTTCCGGATAGGAAACTAAATTCTATAAATCAATAGTTCACCTAAACAGAAAGTCTATTACCGATTTCTATCCGTACAAATCCAAAAGCCCGGTGCGGTCTAACGTCTGTGAAGCTTTTTGGATTGCTGACGCAGGATATTCAATTCTCGAGTTTGTAGCGAATTCGCAGGACACCATCATTGAATGCTGTAGAGGTAATTTTAAAGGTACCGATTTCGGCGGTTGAACGGACATGCGGCCCGATGCAGGGACAGTGGTCGTAATCACCGATGCTGACGATCCGAATCCGGTCGCCGGCATCAGCGGGCAGTTTGGCAACATTGTAGCGCTTTTCGGCTTCTGATTTTGACACGTAATGTTCGCTTACCGGCAGGTCCGCCTGGATAATCCGGTTCACCTTTGCCTGGATGTCGCCGATTTCAGCTGCGCTCAACCCATTTTTAAAGCGGTAATCACATTTTGATTTTTTGCGTTCGATATGCGCGTTGAAGCAACGGCCGCACTGATAGATACGGTCCATCGTCTGGTTCAAGATATGTTCGGCCGAATGCATGCGGGGGTCATATTGTTTCATCTGAACAGAACCTCTTTTTGCCTGAATCTTGTATGAAAATTGATGTGAAACTGTCATCTATTTCTTGAGCGGTACACTTTGTTGTAGTTGCGGTTTATTCCCTGCAGCTGCTGTTTTTCCCGCTGCTCACCCGCGCTCCTTTTATATGAATCGATTTCAGGCCGGCAAGAAAGCGTTGGCATAATTCCACAGATGTTGCATGTTCATAAAGCTCTCCCTGCGGATTGACCCCTCTGATCTTTCCATCGCAAAGAAAAAAACGCAAGAGCTGCATCCCGGCGACTCTGCGATCCGTTGAGCTCACGATCTCATCGGCGGCCGGTGCCGGAGCCGGTAGCGCAAGACCGCTATCGACAATCGATTTCATAAAATTAACCATTCGGCTCAGCCGCAGCAGCGTTATGGTTTCCAAACGGCTGGTGGTATGCGACAGGGGCAGGGTGCTGGACCGATAACAGGAAAACGCTTCGGGCAGCAAACCCAACGCAGCGCATTGTGCGTAATCTTTGCTGCCCGGTGCCGGGTAAAAGACGGAGGTGCCGACCAGGATGCGGCGCCCGGCCAGATACAACAGATCCTTCAGGGAATCGGTGGGTTTTTGAAACGGGGCCCCGACGATAATATAGCCGACTGCATGAAGACCCTTTTTGCCGGCCAGATCTATGGCCCGGTCAAAAGCCCGGTGAACATCGGGGCGCTGGAATCGTTTCAATTGCGCGCACGCCGTGGTTCCCAGCGACAGGTTCAGTGTTTTAAAACCGGCCGCCCGCATGGCGGCAATAACCTGCTCATCCAGTGTTGACGGCAGCAGCCCGTTCATGGCACGCAGCTCCGGCAAATGCCCGGCGAAGCGTTTGTGGATGGCGCCCAACAACTGCAGAAACCAGGCACGATCCAGCGAAAGATTTTCATCTTCAAAGTCGATAAATCCGACGTCGTTGCGGTCGGCGGCTCTTTCAATCTCTCGGATCACCACGCCTACACTTCTTCTACGATGACGAAAAGCCGAAGAGGTCCCCATCGAACAATACGTGCAGCTGAATGGGCATCCCCGGCTGGCGACAATTACCGTAGCAGCCTTTTTGTTGCGGCTGTAATAATGCCGATTGAACACGTCCATCGTGGGTAACGGGTAATCATCAAGGTTGTCCATGAGGGCTGTTTTGCCGATATCCAGGTTCCCATCGGATTTGCGGAAAACCAGGCCGGGTATGTTTGGATGCTCTTTTTCATTGCTGAGCGCTTCGGCCAGCAAGGGCATCGACACTTCACCTTCACCGCGCAAGACAAAATCGACGGCCGGAGAGGCCATCACCTGTGCGGGCAGCTCAGTCGGGTGGTGACCGCCCATGACAATTTTGCATTCGGGGTGTTGGGCTTTAATGGCCTCGGCGGTATGAATGGCTTCGGCTGCATAGGCCGTAAAAAGGGAGGAAATTCCCACTAAAAACGGACGCGCTGCCTTAACCTGCTGTGCGATGGTCTCAAAACTATAGCCATAGTGCTTGTAATGGTGAAACAGGGCAAAGGGTGACCGATCGGGCTTATCATAATAGGGACGCAAATATGACATTTCAGGAGGCAAATCCAGTATACGCGATTGCTGTGTGGCCAGGGCGTCTAAAATCTGAACCGAGAATCCGGCTGCCTTCAGAGCGGCAGCTATGCTGGCCAGCCCATAAGGAAAGGTGCGCTTGGCTGTTAAATAAAAATCGCGAATCGGTGGTTGTACGAGCAGGATATCCGTCATGTCAGCCAAGGTTTTCCATTATCAGATGTGAGCTGCAGATCTTTGAGCATCGGGATGAATTTGTGATTGGCCCGGGGAAACGGGAATTTTTGATATTCATCGATGCGAATCCAGCGAAAAGCCACCGGTCCGCGTAAATACACTCTGCCGGATACATATTTGCAGCAAAACACCTCCATGATAATTTTAAAATGCGTATAGGCGTGCTTAACCTGCGTCAGATGTTGGTCGATTTCCACTACCAGGTTTGCTTCCTCTTTGATTTCCCTGATGCAGGCTGCTGCGGCCGATTCGCCATCTTTGATTTTGCCGCCCGGAAATTCCCATAACCCGCCCAGCAGTCCTTCAGGTTTACGCTGGGTGATCAGTACTCGATTGTTTTTAAACACAACACCAACTGCAATGTGATATAGCGGCGTGGCCACGCGTTTCTTGCGTTTCGGAAAATCAGGCACCTGCCGGGATCGATAGGCCTGACAGCGCTGATTCAGCGGGCAGGCCTCACATGCAGGATTTCGCGGCCTGCAAATCAGGGCACCGAGCTCCATTATAGCTTGATTAAAAGTGCCCGGTTGCCGCTCATCCAGCAATTGGTCCGCAGCTGCTTTAAAGATCCTGTTGGATTGGGGCTGATTGACCGGGGCGCTGATTTTTTGCAGGCGGGCCAGCACCCGTTTGACATTCCCATCGACGACGGCGCAGGGTTGATTGAAGGCAATACTGAGTACGGCGGCCGCGATATAATCGCCCACACCGGGCAGGCCGCGAAAAGCGGCCCAGCAGTCGGGTATCTTTGCCTTAAAATCTTGCACAACCCGCTGTGCCGCCCGGTGCAGGTTGCGCGCCCGGGCGTAATACCCCAGCCCTTCCCATAATTTAAGAACGGATTGCAAATCCGCCGCAGCCAGGCGTTCAACGCTTGGAAATGCTTTGATGAAGCGGCGGTAGTAGCTTAAAACTGTATTGACCTGGGTTTGCTGCAGCATGACTTCTGAAACCCAGATATGATACGGATTGCGGCTTCGCCGCCACGGAAGGTCGCGCTGCTTTACCCGATACCACTCCAATAATCGTTTTCTTGGATATTCGAGATCCGTCTTAAACATTTGAATTTGTTATTTAGATATTGTTTCGAGATTCGAAATTGGTGCTTCGGATTTTAAATAAACATCGATTATCTATTCGTATTGTTTCTTTGTAACAGGTAAACCGCCTGTATTACCGTAGGAATTTCCGCAGTATGCCAAGCTTATTTTTATATGGGGGATAACGCAAAGGGGGTTCATAGGCAAATGATTTTTTGAGGATACCTTTTTGATGGGAGAATACTTCGAAGCTGGCTTTGCCATGATAACGGCCCATGCCGCTGTTGCCCACACCGCCAAACGGTAGGTGCGCATTGACAAAATGGATGACCGTATCATTAATACAGCCGCCACCGAACGAGACGCCCTGAATAACTTTTTGGCAGTTTTGAGGCTGGTTCGAAAAGACATAGAGTGCCAGTGGTTTCGGACGCGAATTTAGAATAGATACGACTTCAGCCAGATCGTCGAATGCCAGCAGCGGAAGAATCGGGCCAAATATTTCTTCGCGCATGATGGGATGTTCCCACCCCGGATCTTCGATCAAGGTCGGTGCGATATAAAGATCCTCCGGATCGCTTTGACCGCCGCATAAAATGCGGCTGCCGTCCAGCAAGGCAACCAGTCGATTGAAATGCTGCTGATTTATAATCCGGGCATAATCCGGGCTTTTCCGGGGATTGTTTCCATAAAACCGCTTTATGCATGTTTCGATGTGCTCCCGCAGGCGTTGTATGTTGGATTTGTGAACAAGCAGATAATCCGGTGCAATACAGGTTTGGCCGGCATTGAGAAATTTTCCGAAAACAATGCGGCGGGCGGCCTGTTCGATATTCGCATCCCGGTCGACAATACACGGGCTTTTGCCCCCTAATTCCAGCGTAACGGGTGTCAGGTGCCTGGCGGCAGCGGCCATTACCTTTTTTGCGACGGCCACACTGCCGGTAAAAAAGATATAGTCGAAGCGTTCCCGAAGAAGTGCCTCGCCGATTTGCGCATCGCCTTCGACGACGGCAAGATACGAGTTTTCAAAATTTGATGAGATGATCCGCGAAAGTATCGCCGCGGTGTGGGGTGCATATTCTGATGGTTTCAGAACGCTGCAATTGCCGGCTGCAATGGAGCCGACCAGCGGTGCAACAGCGAGCAGAAACGGATAGTTCCAGGGAGCGATAATCAAGGCTGTGCCGTAGGGTTCATAATAAATTCGGCTTGAGCCGACCCACAGGGTCAAAGGGGTTCTGACGCGCCGGGGACGGGCCCATGATTTCAATTTTCGGCTGGCCAGTCGAATTTCGTGCAACATGACACCCACTTCCGACAGATAACCTTCGTAGGTGGATTTTGAAAGATCATCATTGAGGGCCTTGAGTATGGCCGCTTCATTTTGAACGATGGCGTCTTTTAGCCGCGCCAGGTTTTGCAGGCGAAATTCCAGATCTTTCGTACGGCCTGAATGGAAGAAGTGCTCTTGCGCTGCGAGTATTTGCTGAATGTCAACCATACAAATTCCAATACGCTGATCTGCTCATCGATGGTTTTATTTTTTGCCGAGAAGACGATCGACCATATCCTGGACATCTGACGTGGGCTCTTTGCAGGCAAAGCCCTTGCATATGTGCGCGGAGGCTTTGCCCTCGGCGAGTTGCAAGCCGTCGGTAAATCCCGCGAATTTGGCCAGGCGCTCGGCATTTTGATCCGATTTAACCAGTGTCACCTTATGGGGCGCGTAATTAAGATTTAAGGCTTCCAGCATCTTTCGGGCATCGGTTTGGTCCGGATCGCCGGTAATGACGACCTCCTGGCCCGGTTGCAGGGCAAAATCCACACCCATCAGAAAATAGGTGAAGGCCGTCGGCTGGGCCTTGACTGTTCCCGCAAACGAGCGCAACTGCTCCCGGGCTTTTTTGTCCCAGCCGGGATCACCGGTCAGACGGGATAGCCACAGAAGATTCAACAGAGATACGGAATTGGCCGAAGGCATCGCACCGTCATACAATTCCTTCGGGCGCACCGGAAGCGCTTCACTTTCATTGGCTGTGGAATAAAAGCCACCCTCGCCGGTATCCCAAAAATCTTTGAGCATTTTTTCCTGCAGCGCGACGGCCTCTTCGGCGTAAGATAAGTTAAAAGTTGCCTGGTACAAATTCAGCAAACCGTGGATTAAAAATGCATAATCAGCGGCCTGAGCATCGACGGCCAGTTCGCCTTCTCTGTATCGATGATAAAGCCTGCCGTCTTCAGCTTTCATCCGGGTTAATATGAACTGTGCCGATTTTTCGGCAGCTTTGGCGTATTCGGGTTTTTTCAGAATGCGTGCTCCCTGTGAAAGCGCAGCAATCATCAGGCCGTTCCAATCGACCAGAATTTTATCATCTTTTAACGGATGAATTCGTTTCTCGCGGTGGGCATACAATTTTTGGCGGACATTCTCCCATTGGGTGACGAGCTCCTCCGGCGCCAGGTTAAATTCTGCGGCCCACTCGGCCAGATGCCGGTCGAGGTGCAGAATGTTTGCGCCGGTTTTTTGTCTGGTGGCTTCGTCTGCAAAATTACCATCCGGTTGCAGATTGAATATCTTTTCCCATTTTGCGGGCTGCTCTCCGCTTAGCTCCTGTTGAAATTCATCCAAGTGCCAGACATAATATTTGCCCTCCTCGCCTTCGCTGTCGGCGTCTTCGGCCGAGTAAAATGCACCCTCGGCTGAAGTCATGTCCCGCAACACGTAGGTAAAGATTTCCTCTGCGGTCCGGGCATAGAAGGGGTTTTGGGTGACCTGATAGGTCTCCAGATAGGTCTGGGCGACCAGGGCCTGGTCATAGAGCATTTTTTCAAAATGCGGCAGCAGCCATCGGGCATCAGTGGCATATCGATGAAAGCCGAAACCGACATGATCCCAGATTCCGCCCAGGCGCATGGCGGTTAAGGTTTTTTCGACCATTTTGAGCGCCTTGGTTTCACCGTTGCGATGGTAACAGCGCAGCAAAAAAAGCAGACGATGGGGGGTTGGAAATTTGGGAGCGCCTTCAAATCCTCCGTAGCGGGAATCAAAGTTTTGCCAAATCAGATCATATGCATGGTCCAACAGGGATTCTCCGGGCTCATCGGCGGCTGAGAAGCTAAAAGCACGGTCGAGTCCGGCGGCAATGCTGGTGGCCGAGCTATGCACCTTGTCGACTTGCGATTCCCATAGTTTTTTGACCTGACGACATAACTCGATCAGGCCGGCCTGGCCGTGGCGATTGTTTTTCGGTATGTAGGTAGCGGCAAAAAAAGGTTCTTTATCGGGTGTGAGAAAAAGGTTTAGGGGCCAGCCGCCGCTGCCGGTTAACATCTGACACACAGCCATATAAACTGCATCGATGTCCGGACGTTCCTCCCGGTCCACTTTGATGCAGACAAATGCATCATTTAAATGCCCGGCAGTGGTTTCATCTTCAAAGGATTCTTTTTCCATCACATGGCACCAGTGGCAGGTGGCATAGCCGATGGATAGAAATACCGGTTTGTTCTGCCGTCGGGCCAGTTCGAATGTCTCATCAGACCAGGCATGCCAATCAACCGGATTATGGGCATGCTGCAAAAGATAAGGGCTTTTTTCATTAATCAAGCTGTTTGGAGCCATTTGCTTCTCCTGTAAATATAATGTGTTATCTTATTTAGAGGGTGTACAGTTTAAATCCCCAATACGCGCCCGCCTCTAATGAGTGGCTCTCGTCTTCGCTGAGAATGCGCCGGAAAAGCGCGATGGCGGGCAGGTCGAGCAAGAAAGAATATCAAACTGAAATTTTGAAATTATCCAAATGATTTCCAAAATATTAAAGTACCACAAGATAGGTACTCAAACGCTTATTCGCAATGGAAAATTAGAAATGACTTATTTAGGAATACCACAATCTGTATTAAAGTCATGATCAGCTGGAATAAAATTCTCACGTTTAGAAATATGTAATTGGTTTCATAATGCGTAAATTTTGGTTCAGGGCAAGGCGGGTGCTGTCGAAATGACGGAGCGTACTTTATTGTACGCGAGTAAATTTCGACTTCACCCAACACAGCCCTTGGCCAAAAGGGGCGTATTAGGAAACCAATTAGGAGTTTTTGAGGTGATTATAGGGCGGATAGGTGGCTAATCGCGGATCTTCAATCGGCTGGCCAATCGTAAAATGATAGAGACTTTGATAGCGGTTGTCACTGAGGCCCAGTATTTCGTGAACTGCATCATCAAAAAAGCATCCGATGCCTGTACCCCTAACACCGTGAGCTTCTGCCTCCAGATACAGCACCTGACCGATCATGCCGGTTTCCCAGAAAAGATGCCGGTAGCGATACGGTTCGGCGGTTATAACGTCCCTGAATTTTACGATCATGCCCAGTGAAAAGGCGCTGGAGCCGGCAATGTCCTGATGACAGCTGACCATCGAGGCCTGTTGGCGGTAGTTTCCCTCGGCCAGACGGTAGAGGGGGAAATCTTTTTCAACCGGCGTCCATTGAAAATCGGCGCGGCATATCGCCTTTAATTCGTCGAAATCCGCATTATTCCGCAGAAAAAAATACAGCCCCGATGTGAGGTCGGGTACGTTATGCACAAATAGCAGCAGGTGGGTTAACGGTTCGGTTAATTCGATATCAAATGGTGTCATATCCCTGCGCGGCAGGGTTTTATCCAGGATGCTAAAAAAGCGGCTTCTGCTGATAAAACCGCTGTCATCGAAAGCGACAGCACTTCGACGATTGCGAATGATATCTGTTGCCGATAACGGACTGGCCACATCTGTAAACCAGGTACGATGTTCCAATTCTATCCGGGTTTTTCCCGTTGACGGTTTTTGGGCCAAACGTGCGGTGCGGTAAATAATTTCCCAGTCGATGCATTTCTGGCTCAAAATGTCCGCTTCGCCATCGAACGTTAAATTCGCCAGATCCGAGACAATATCCGCCGGCAAACCTCTGGGAATATTCGCCGGTCCGGAGGGAAAAACAAAGCAAAGGCAATCGGTGTGTTCTTCTTCCAGTTTACGGAAACGAATCTGATCAAAACCCAAAATGGCTTCGAGCTCTTCATCGGATAATTCGTTCAGAAAAATACATTTCCAGCCGAAGAGGTTGGCTGCAAAACTCAGGCAGGCGAGCGCATGACCGGCATCGTGATTGCAATAGCGAAATGCGCGTTCGCCGTATTTCCAGGATTCGCGCCAGAATATGCTGGTAATCGCAATCAAAAATCCGTTGCTTCCAAAATGGGAGACAAGGTTTTGCCAAAGATCAGGAGTCATATCGGCCCGGCGTTCGAGCGCATGACCCAAAGCATTGTAGTGATAGACACCAGCGGGATGTGCAGCCAGCGGTGGTAAAATTAAATGCGCTTCAGTAGGGTGGAGGTTGCCACTCGAAGGATTGATTCTCAGTGACCAGCGGGAGCTGCCTGCTGCTTTCCAGGCCGATAATCCCAGAGAAAGCTCCAGAAAACCGGCAATGGTCTCGATAGCAAACGGTTGTGCTGTATTATCCTGCCGTTCGTATAGACCCCGGTAGGCTGCCGGCGGATCTTTTTTCAACAGCGGCAGCTTTAAGACCGGCGTGCCTTTATATATGCGAAACGGATTTGGCTGATTGCTCCAGTCCATATATCCCAGGGACCGGGCATAGCGTTCAAAGTGATGCTTGGTGGCCTCATGATAATGGATTATTTCTTCAGCATTATCGGAGATCATGTTTCCCACTCACAATGAATAACCGGCAATCCATAATATGCAAAGCAGTTAAAATGAAAAAAAGGCGACACGTTAAGGGTGTCGCCTTCTGATGTCATTATCTGGATGTTTTAATCGCCGCAACCGCCGGACGTGCTGCAGCTTCCGCAGGCGGAGTTGCTGGCATCGAACTCAATGTTGGAATCGATTTTAAATCCGTATCCTAAAAAATCGACCTTCACGGGTTGCGCTTTTTCATAAAATCCTTTTTCCATGATAAACTGGAAACCGTTTACATCAAATACCTTATCTTCTTCCTTAGGCTCATCCAGAGCCATTGCCAGCGAGGGGCCACCTCAACCGCCGGCATTTAAAAATATGCGAATCGGTGTCACCTCTTTGCCTTTAAAGTATTCTTGAATTTGTTTGGCCGCTTCCTCGGTTACTTCAACCATAATATTTCAACCCTCCTTGCGAATTATCAGCTCAACATGTGTAATTTGCTCGAGCTTAAACTATCCCTCTATCTTAATAATGGCATGACATTTTGTCAAATCTAAAATTAACGCCACAAAAAGGCGACACGTTTTAATGAAAAAGGGTCATAAACCACGAAAGCACGAAAAGACGGCAACACGAAAAACGAAAAAATAAAATTTCGTGCGTTTTATCTTTCGCGTTTTCGGAATGCGGAATATATCTAATATCAAAGAAATGACAATTTAAAACCTAAGATATTGATTTTAAGTAGTTTTTATACACCTCAAAATCCTTTTCTGAAAATTGAACAAAAATAATTTTTTCCAACGAGGGATGGCGGCTTAAAAAGTCGATACTGGTGTCCACTGCAATTTTGCAGGCCTCTTCGATCGGATAGCCATATACCCCGCAGCTTATCGCCGGGAACGCAATGGTCTTGAGCTTATGTTCAACGGCCAGTGTTAAACTGTTGAGATAGCAACCGGTCAGCAGCCGGCTGTCCTGCGGCTTGCCGCTGTATACCGGGCCAACGGTATGGATTACATGGCGCGCCGGCAGATTGTATCCACCCGTTATGCGGGCCTCACCGGTCGGGCAACCGCCGATGGTGCGGCACTCTTCCAATAACTTCGGGCCGGCGGCACGATGAATGGCCCCGTCGACGCCCCCACCCCCCAGCAGCTTTGTATTGGCCGCATTGACGATCGTATCCACCTCCAACCGGGTAATATCGCCCTGCCGAATTTCTATTTTATCAAGGATTTCCTTTTTCATTACAACCTCCCTTTAAGCCATTATGATAGCATGATAATTAGCCGATGGTGGTTTTTAAATACGATACTGAATTATAAAAGCGAGCATTTTTAAAGCAGAATGAAATAGAATTTTAGAGGTCATAGAGCTTATCATCCCGCCTCGGCGCCCGGCGTCTGGTCTTTGGTGATCCCGGCTTTTTATCCGGCAGCAGAAAAGGATCCTCTGCCTCTAATAAATCGCCCATCTCGGCCTCGATCGTATCCGGGTCTTCACCGGCTTCCATGCGTTTTAAGGCTTCATTCATGCCGTCTCCCAGTTCGAGCCCGGTCATATCTGAAAGTTTGCGCATAAGGTTGGCTGCCTGACGCGGATCATCTTCATTGATTTTGTCGGCCTCGCCGGCCAGCATTTGCATGGCCTTTTCCATTTTGTTTTCATCAAACGGCATGTCATCAACATCACCTTCCTCTTTGGCCTTGCCGGTAAAGGCAAAAGCCGACATCTGCCGTGAAAGCGTTTTGGTTTTACATCTGGGGCATTTTGGCCTCTTGCGGGTGTTAACCGTTTTTGAAAAGAAATTAAAGATGGTATTGCAGCGATCACAATAAAATTCGTAAATTGGCATGTCAGGTCCTCGTTTTGTTTACGATCAATTAGGGTTAATAATAAAAAGTGCTGTTTGGCTTGTCAACCGCATTAAAAGCCCGTTGACTTGGGGGTTAGCGTTTGTTATGGCACCCTCAACAAAAATCTATTAGAAGCTCAAAAATTCATCTAACGCCCAATTGCTTTGTTGTCCGGGATAAATGGAATACACATTTACTTTTTGATAGATTGAGGGATCGGAGAGTTTTTCTCAAATCGATAGCGGAATGGATTATCAGCGACTTCATCGTGCAAACTTATGCTTAAGGGAGTGTAGCGAAAGAACAGAATTCAAATATAAAATAACGGATTAGACACAAAATCAAATTCACGCCCATTTGTGGCTGTATGGTTATTGCTGTTCTTTCGCAACGCTCCCTAAACCATTCAGACAGTGCACGATTTCGCTGCCGATAATTCATTCCGCTATTATCAGGGGTTGGATGGAAAAACTCCCCGATCCCTAAGATAGATTATACACAAAAAATGGAAGGAGTATAAAGACACATTATGCAAAGGACACTGGCCATAATTAAACCGGATGGTGTTTCGCGCGGACTCATCGGAGAGGTGATCAAGCGCCTGGAGGACAGTGATTTTGAGATCATTGCCATGAAAATGATTCATTTATCTAAAAAGCAGGCCAAAGGCTTTTATGCCGTGCACCAGGGAAAGCCGTTTTTTGAAAGCCTGACGGATTTTATGAGCTCCGGTGCGGCCGTGGTGATGGTGCTGGAGGGTGAGGATATCATCTCCCGTTACCGTGAACTGATGGGTGCGACAAACTACAAAGAGGCGGCCGAGGGGACGATTCGTAAAGCGTTTGCCACCGATATCGAAAAAAACGTGGTGCATGGATCCGATGCGCCCGAAACGGCAGCCTTTGAAATTTCCTACTTTTTCAACAACCTTGAAATTGTCAGCTAATGCCTGTCGCCATCAAATCAAAGAATGTTTCTGTGATCTTATGCCGGCCGAGGTATCCGGAAAATATCGGCGCTGCTGCCCGGGCGATGTGCAACATGGGTTTCGATCAATTGCTTGTCGTCGATCCTCAAAACTGCGATCTGACGCGAATTTTAAAAATGGCCACCCATGCAGCCAGCGAAGTGGTTGAGCAGATGCAGGTTTATCAAAACCTGCAGACGGCGCTCGCGCCTTTGAACTATGTTGTCGGGGCAACGGCGCGCCTCGGTGGACAACGGCAGTCTGTGATCTCAGCAGACCGGCTGTTCTCCGAACTTGCGCCCATAACCGAAAAGAATCGGGTGGGGCTCGTGTTTGGTCCCGAAGATCGCGGATTGACCAATGAAGATCTGCGCCTGTGCCATCGGCTGGTTAACATACCGACAGCTGAGTTTTCGTCATTGAATCTGGCCCAGGCCGTGATGATCACCTGTTATGAGTTGCGGCCTGACAGGTCTTCAGAAGGCAAACCGTTTGTGCCGCGACTTGCCAACCGTCAGGAACTGGATGGGATGTACGCTCAATTGAAAGATGCGCTGGTCAAAATCAGCTACATACAGCCGGACAATCCCGATTATTTTATGAACAACCTGCGCCAGTTCGGCACGCGCATGAGATTGCGGGCCAAAGAGGTCAGTATTATACGCGGCATCTGCAGGCAGATTAACTGGTACGGGAAAAAGTGCTTCCAGGACGGCTTGAAAAGCCGGGGAGATGAGCTATGCGACTGATTCGCTTCGGAGCTGCCGGCCAGGAAAAACCGGGACTGTGGCAGGCCGGTAAGATCGTCGACTTGCGCGCCATTTTCCCGGAGATACCGGACGTCGGCGAACGCTTCTTTACGGACGGCTGGCTGCAGCGGGTCGAGAAGATAAAGGATCCGGGTCAAGCGCTGGATGTTCGCCTGGGGTGCCCGATAAACCGGCCTGCAAAGATTATCTGCCTCGGTTTGAATTATTTTGACCACAGAGAAGAAAGCGGTTTTGAAAAGCCCGAAAGACCGCTTTTGTTTTCCAAAACACCCAACGCCCTTACCGGGCCGTTTGATCCGATTCTGCTGCCCCGCAGCTGCGAACAAATCGATTGGGAGGCTGAGCTGGCGGTCGTTATCGGAAAAGCGGGCAAGCGCATCGCAGCCTCAAAAGCCCTGGACTACGTTGCCGGATTTTCGGTGATGAATGATGTCTCCGGCCGACAGGCACAGTTTTCGGACGGGCAGTGGTTTCGCGGCAAGTCATTTGATACCTTTGCCCCCATGGGGCCTGCGCTGGTTGCCGTTGATGAGATCGAAAATGTGCAGAACCTTAATGTAACGGCGCATGTGAACGGCGAGCTCATGCAGAATGGCAACAGCGCCGACATGCTATTTGACATCCCGACGATCATCGCCTTCATCAGCCAGGACATAACCCTTTGGCCCGGCGATATCATATCTACCGGAACGCCGTCGGGAGTCGGGATTTTCAGGGATCCTCCGGTTTTGTTGAAAGCAGGAGATGTTGTCGAGTGTGAGGTTGAAGGTATTGGCACTATCCGCAACAGAATTGAAGCTGGTTAAAAGACCCTTGCAGAGATTATCCAGAAAACGCCGGCCGGCCATGTCATTTTCTTCCAGGCGCTATGATCCACAATTAACCTGTGGCCTAATATTTCGGATGAGATAGCCATCTTTTTAAATCCAAATGTTTCGGTGCCGATCATCCCAAATATTAGGCCATAATTCAGCATAGTGGTGGATTATCTGCATAGCGCCTGTCAGAAAAAAACATGGCCTATTGGACGCTGAGATCCAAAAAAACGAAGACCGATCCTCTCAGATCGTGCGTTAACTTCTCAGAGACCTTACCTCGATGGCTTTACCGCGATCCATCTGCAGCACGTGGGTGATGCAACTTAATTTTTCCTCTTCCTGATCGGGCACGTAGATCAAATTGGTCCGTGTATGACAGCCGATATAGTCAAAAACATTGCGCAGTTTTGCTTTGTTTTTGATATCCAGCCCCTGCAAGGGTTCATCCAGTATAAGAAAGACGGGCGATTTGACCATTGCCCGGGCCAGCAGGATCAACTGGCGTTGCCCGTGGGAGAGACGTCCGAACTTCTGATCGGCCAGGCCGTCGATTCCTAAAAGCCGGGACCAGGCATCGGCTATGGCGAGCTGATCGGCGCTGCACTTCCGATATAGGCCGTTGGAAGCAAAAAAACCCGAACACACCACTTCAAAAGCATCGGTATGGTAATGTTGCCGCAGCTGCAAATCGGATGAGATATAGCCGATCTTTTCCTTGATATCCCATATGCTTTGACCTGCACCCCGTTTTTGACCGAACAGGTAGATCTCGTTGGCATAGGCCTGCAAGTTATCCCCGTGTATGAGCGCTAATACTGTGGACTTACCGGCTGCTGACGGCCCCAGGATCATCCAGTTTTCACCATCTCTGACCTTCCAGTTCAAGCCATCAAGGATTATTTTGGAACCGTATTGAACCGTGACCTTCTTCATATCAATTAAAAGACGCGATCCGGCGCTCGGCACCTTGTCATCCATTGGCGATTTTTTTACTGCGCTGTTGGGCGGTGCGCTGAAAATCGCTTGCGGATTCAACTGAGGTGTCGGCTTGTCCATTTCATAGGCTTGCGCGATAATCTTCGGTTTGAAAACCGCCTCTTTTTTACCCGCTTTATAAATTTGACCCTGCTTTAACAGCAAAACATGTGTCACGCTAGGGACAATTTCATCGAACCGATGGGTAATTAAAACCAGCTGGAGGTTTGTTTGAGCCAGCGTGTTTATGGTACCTGCCAGCGATCTGCGCGTCGGCTCGTCCAGTCCCGCAAAGGGTTCGTCCAAAATCAATAGTTTTGGATTTTTGAATAATGCCCCGGCGATCAGGACACGGTTCATTTCGCCGGTGGTCAACGAGGTGACGTCTCTTTCCAGCAGCTGATGGATACCGATTTTTTCAGCAACTTCACGCAGCATTTTGTCGGGATCAATCAGCCGGATATCTCCGGTCGCATGATTGATAATCAGCTTTTCGACCGATGTATACGCCTGCCGTTTGCCGCTGAGCTCCCGGTAGAAATCTTTGCGGTTTTCGCGCACAAAAATTTCGCGCTGCAGTTCGGGTGCGACATACCCCATCTGAGTGGCGACAGCTGCCCAGCTCTTGTGATCATTTTCGGAAAAGTGATATCTGATGTGGCCTCTGACGATGGGGACTTGACCCAATAGTGAGCGGGCAAAAGTGGTCTTGCCGGATCCATTCGGGCCCAGCACCGCCCAGTTCTCATTGGAATAGATTTGCCAGGACGTATTATGAAGGTAGGGTCGGTCGCGTAGGCGAACGGTTATGTTTTCAAGGCTTATCAGGGGTGCGGTTTGCATCGAATCAATAATGGCTGTCGGCGTATTCCACCCAGCCACCGGTTTTGACCAGTACACGGGCAAATTCGGGCAGTGAAAATTGAATTTTTTCCGTTTTATTGCCCGCGGCGATTTTGAATACCTGCTGTTTCAGATCCGTTGTAACGGTTGTTTCCTGGTGAGCGTAACTTCGGAAAAGACGATCGATGGTCGTTGCCGGCAGCTCGACGGTCAGCAATCCGCAGTTGAACATATTTTGTTTGAAAATACGCGCAAAGCTTTCGGCAACAACCAGATGAATATCGTTTTCCGCCAGGGCCCAGGGTGCATGTTCACGGGAAGAGCCGCAGCCGAAGTTTGTGCGTGTAATGATAACCCCTTTGCCGGCGACATCTTTCTTTCCGCGGAAACCATCCAGTTGAAGATCTTCAAAAAGGTGCGGTTTCAGTGCTTCCCGGGTTATTTCACTCAGGTACTTGGCTGCAATGATTTCGTCGGTGTTAATATCCGCTCGATCCAGAAACAGGACCTTGCCGCTGAAGTTTTTCATTGTATCCATGTTTACTCCGACATCTCAGTGTAAAACTATCATTTTTTTATAACCACGAAAGCACGAAAAATAGAAAAAACGAAATAAAAATCTTTCGTGTCTTTGCTTTTTCGTGATTTCGTGGTCGCTTTCTATTTTTGGCCCTCATTAAACAGGGGTGAATTGGTGATATGTCCTGCAATAGCGGAGGCTGCCGCGGTCGCAGGGCTCATTAAATGGACCATGCCGCCCTTTCCCATGCGGCCACTGAAATTGCGGTTGGTGGTTGCGGCGCACACTTCACCTTCTGCCAGTACACCGGTGCTCATGCCCAGGCAGGCGCCACAGGTTGGATTCGTCACGCAAAAACCGGCATCCATAAAGATGCCCATGAGGCCATCGTCCAGCGCCTGACGAAAAATTTTGGGTGTGGCCGGCGACACAATTCCACGGACATTATTGTTGATCTTTTTTCCTTTCAACACCTGAGCGGCAATTCTTAGATCTTCGATGCGTCCGTTGGTGCAGGATCCGATGAATATCTGATCGATCGCGGTGCCACCCATCTCATTGACCGGTTTGACGTTATCAGGCTTGAATCCATCGGTCACCAGCGGCTCCAGTTTGCTAACGTCGTGTTCTATGATTTTTTCGTAGGCTGCATCTTCATCCGGCCAGAATGCTTTGAAGGCTGCAAGCGCTGCCGTTTCGTCGGGGTACTCGTTTTCAATAAACGGCCATAAATAGGTTACGGTGGTTTGATCCGGATAGCAGATACCGCAGGTTGCACCGGCCTCAACGGCCATGTTGCATAATGTCATGCGGCTGTCCATGCTCATGTTGGCCACCACCGGTCCGCTGAATTCGATAACTTTATCGGTGGCACCGTTTACCCCCAGGCGGCCGATGATGGAGAGAATAACATCTTTGGCAAAAACGCCGGCCGGCAGGCTGCCGGTGATTTCGATTTTGATGGTTTGGGGATAATGGAAGGCGCAAATGCCTTTTAGGATGCCGACTTCAAGGTCGGTCGTGCCCACGCCGGCGGCAAAAGCGCCAAAGGCGCCGTGGGTGCAGGTATGCGAATCGCCCATAATGATGGTATACCCGGGCCTTACAAAACCCTGCTCTGGAAACAGGACATGACAGATGCCGTTTTTGCCGATATCAAAAAAATCACGAATATGGTGTCGCCGGGCCCACTCCCGCAGAATCTTACCCTGAATGGCCGTCTTTGAATCCTTGGCCGGCGTAACATGATCAATGACGGCTTTAATTTTATTCGGATCAAATACGCGATCTTTGCCCCTTGCAACCAGATCGGTAATGGCCATGGGGGTCGTAATTTCATGGCAGAAGACGGCATCCAATTTTAATACATGAACATCGTCAGACGGATTGTCGATCTGATGAGAATCAAAAATTTTTTCAGCAACGGTTTTTCCCATGGTTTCCCCCAAGCATCTGTTTTCGCCTGTTTATTGATTATACCAGTGATGCGTCTAGTTCAAGCTAATTATGAGCAAGATAGAGCGACGAGAAAAATTTAACTTAGAGAGAGCGGCGCAAGGTGTCTAATGTCGGAGGTCAGTTTTCAGAGGACAGAGGTCAGAAGACCCGTCTATGCTCTGTCGAGCTTGGGGCTTCGACCCCACAAGACGCCGTGGCAAGCAGAAGACAGAAGATATTCGAGTCTTCGAAGTCATTGACTCCCCTTCGGTAATCCGCAATCCGCAATCTGAAATCCGCAATCGAATCAGTCAGAATCGGATTTAAGCACCGCCAAAAAGGCCGACTGGGGGATCATCACTTTGCCGACCATTTTCATGCGTTTTTTACCCTTTTTCTGCTTTTCGAGCAGTTTGCGTTTGCGCGTTATGTCTCCGCCATAGCATTTGGCGGTAACATCTTTTCTCAGGGCTGAGACCGTTTTGCGGGCAATAATATTTCCGCCGATCGCCCCCTGAATGGCGATTTTAAACATCTGCCTGGGGATTTCCTGGCGCAGCTTTTCACAGGCGACCCGGGCCCTGCTGACAGCATTGTCCCTATGAACCAGCTGGGACAAGGCATCAACCCTTTCGCCGTTAATCAGGATATCCAGTTTGACAAGGTCTGTTTCGCGATAGTCGATGACATCATAGTCAAAGGACCCGTATCCCTGGGTGATGGATTTGAGCCGGTCATAAAAATCATAAATAACCTCAGCCAGCGGCATTTCAAATATCATTTCCATGCGATCGCTGATGAGATAGTGGTAGGTTTTGTTGAGGCCGCGCCGTTCAAGGCACAAAGTCATCACCGCCCCCATATAACGATCCGGTGTTATAATCGCTGCCCGGATATAAGGTTCCCGGGTCTTGTCAATGCGAGTCGGATCCGGGTAGTAAGCGGGATTGTCGATGGTTAATTCCGCCCCATCATTCATGACCAGCTGATATTGGACAGATGGAGCAGTCAGAATAAGTGAAAGATCATATTCACGCTCAAGTCTTTCCTGAACGACTTCAAGATGTAATAGGCCCAAAAATCCGCAACGGAAGCCAAACCCCAGGGCCGCCGAGCTGTCTTTCTCATAAACCAAAGCGGCATCGTTCAGGCTTAGCTTTTCCATTGCGACTGCCAGCTCCTCGTAGCCGTCCGATGCGGTGGGATATATCGAAGAAAAAACCACCGGCTTGGTCACTTTAAAGCCCGGCAATGCGGCATCGCAGGGCTGATCCTCATGGGTGATCGTGTCGCCGCAGCGTGTGTCGCTGATTTTTTTGATGCCGGCAATAATGTACCCCACCTCGCCGGCGGAAAGCGTTTTGAGCGGCACGCGTTTTAGCTGAAAAATGCCGACTTCCTCGACGCGGTAGGCTGCCTGATTTGATTTGAAAATAATCTTGTCTCCGGGCCTGATCTGTCCATGAAAAACGCGCAGATGCACAACAGTACCGCGATAGGCGTCATAATGTGAATCGAAAATAAGCGCCTGTAACGGCCTGTCGGCACGCCCTTCGGGTGGCGGCAGTTTTGTGACGATGGCCTCAAGAACCTGATCGATTCCAAGACCCTGTTTGGCCGAAACCTGGAGCGCGGCTTGCGGATCAAGTCCCAGATCATCTTCAATTTGCTTCTTGACACGATTGATATCGGCCGACGGCAAATCGATTTTGTTAATAACCGGTAAAATTTCCAGGTCATGTTCCAGCGCCAGATACAGGTTTGCCAACGTCTGGGCTTCAACGCCCTGGCTGGCGTCAATTAGCAGTAACGCACCCTCGCAGGACGCCAGGGCACGTGAGACTTCGTAACTAAAATCCACATGGCCGGGGGTATCGATCAGATTTAAAAAATAGGATTGATTGTCAGCGGCAGCGTACGGCAGGCAGATCGTCTGACTTTTGATCGTAATTCCGCGTTCACGCTCGATATCCATGGTATCGAGAATTTGATCTTTGAAGTCCCGATCCGAAACAATGTCCGCCATCTGGATAAGCCGGTCGGACAAAGTGGATTTGCCGTGATCAATATGAGCAATAATGCTGAAATTTCTGATATTTTGCATCCTATACGTCTGTATGGCTGTGTGGTTTCGGGCATCTTGGTTTCGCTAGACGCTTGAAAGTGTTGAAGAATCTAAAAGTCAGTTGACACAAATTGCCTTTCTGGATATATTATTACAATAAACTAAATAAAGGCGTTTACCTATCAATTTTTCGCGAAGCCTGTCAACCCCGGCTCTCCCGACTAATCTGGGAAATATCTCATTACGCTGATGAGCAAAAAGAAATCAAATATTCGGGTGTTAATCGTTGATGACGATTCCAGTGTCAGAAATACGATCCACGAATACATCGCAAATGCCGGCTTTGATCCCACGGCGGCAGCCTCTGCCGAGGAAGCACTAGAGTTGGTTGAAAACAATGATTTTGCCGTGGTCATAACCGATATCCGCTTGCCGGGAATGGGCGGACTTGAACTAACCAAGGTGATCAAGCAAAAAAACGGATCCGACGTCATTGTCGTAACCGGATACAGCGACGACTATTCTTATGAAGAAGCGATCAATATCGGCGCCAGTGACTTTGTTATTAAGCCGGTGCGGCTCGAAGAGCTGTTGCTCAGAATGAGACGTGTGCTCAAAGAACGCCAGTTGAGTACCGAGCGCACCCGGATGATGGAAAAATTACAGAAACTGGCCACCACCGACGGGCTCACCAAACTTTACAATTCAAGATCGTTTTACTCGCAATTAGAGTTGGAGGTCGACCGTTTTAATCGCTACAAACACCCCCTCTCTTTGCTGCTGCTGGATATCGATAACTTCAAAGAGTTTAACGACACCTATGGCCACCTGGAAGGCGATAAAGTGCTGGTGCGCTTCAGCCAGATTATCAAAGATTGCCTGAGAACGAATGACTCCGCCTATCGTTACGGCGGGGAAGAGTTTACAGTGATCCTGCCAGAGACCAATGGTGATGAAGCCAAAACGGTTGCCCAGCGCATCCGGGCCACCCTGGAGGCCGAGAATTTTAAGCCGACCTCCGGCGAATTTGCGAAGATTACGATCAGTATCGGTGTGACCCAGTATTTTCCCAAAGAAGAACTATCCGCCTTTATTCGGCGAGCAGACCAGGCCATGTATTTTTCCAAACAAAATGGACGCAATCGCGTCACAGTCCTGTTGGCCGAACCGCACGTCAAGTCCAAGTCCAAACTCAAAGCCTAACCCACTTCTATGTTTCGATTGAGACTTTTAGATACAGATCCCCGCTTGTGCGTGTGCCGGAAGGCCGTCCCAGGCCTTTTAACCTAAGAACGGTTCCGTCACGGATACCGGCCGGCACTTTTACGTTGAACAGTCTCTTTTTAAAACCCAGCGGAATATTGACCATTTTGCGGGTGCCGGTCCTGGCCTCATGAGGGCTAATCTTGATCTGACCGTACAAGTGCTGGGCCGCACCGGAAGCTGCCGGTCGGATGACCTGCAGGCGGGGTGTTTTCCTTTTGGTGGTATACTGACGCATCAGCCGCGACACACCCGTTACCGGCAGTAGATCCAACAGCTTCAAGAAAATGATGCCGAAGATAAAACCGCCGATATGGGCCCACCAGGCAATGCCCCCGCCAACACCGTGGCTGCCGGCCGCATTAATGAATTGCAACAGGAACCACAGACCCAAAAAGATATAGGCCGGGATATTAATAAAATAGGGGATGAAAATGATGGGAATCAGGGTCAAAATTTTTGATCGGGGATGCAGGATAAAATAAGCCCCCATCACTCCGGCAATAGCGCCGCTGGCTCCGATGGTCGGCGAATTCGAATGCAGGTTCAGCACCAGATGTGAAAGTCCCGAAGCGATCCCACACAATAAATAAAACAGAGCATAGCGGACGGGACCGAGATGGTCTTCGACGTTATCGCCGAAAATATAAAGGGACCACATGTTGCCGAGGATATGCCAGAAACTTCCATGCAAAAACATGAAAGACAAAAACGAAAATGCCTGCTGGCCGACGGTGAAATAGTCGGCAACCTGGGGAAGTGAGTAGCGTGCCGGCACCAGGCCGTAAACGTAAATGAAGCGGTTAATTTCAGGGCCCTGAGATAGCTGTATAAAATACACTGCAACATTGATAGCAATTATCGTCGTGTTGACAATCGGATAATTTCGGGTGGGTGTTGTATCGCGTAATGGTATCATGCTGCGGGTTGCGCGTCACGGGTTAGGTGTTCCGCGTTCCGTATTTCGGGTTGCGCGCCGTGTGTTGCGGGCCGAAGCGCTTGCAATTTGATCGGTTTTCATTTTGGAAAAATCAAACCCGCAACGCGCAACGCGTACCCCGCTGATATTTAGGTTTCGATCGCTTTGATCCTATCCAGATGTGACTGCAGCTTTTGCTGCTTTTCCTGCAGGCTGGCATGTTTGGCCCTTACCTTTTCAACGACATCCTGCGGTGCTTTGTCTAAAAAATTTCGGTTTGCCAGCTTCTTGGAAACCGTTGCCAGTTCTTTAATTAGCTTGTTTAATTCTTTTTCAAGCCGCCGGGCTTCCAAATCAAAGTCAATGATGCCCTCCAGGGGGACAAACAAGGTGGCCGCGCCCACCACAGCAGTGGCTGAAGATTTTGGCCGCGCGGCATTCTGATTGACTTCGAATGCATTTAACTTGGCGAGGTTGATAACCATATCCTGATGC
Source organism: Desulfobacterales bacterium (assembly GCA_050116835.1). Lineage (GTDB taxonomy): Bacteria > Desulfobacterota > Desulfobacteria > Desulfobacterales > JAHEIW01 > JAHEIW01. Next base: position 27,934 of record JASFNW010000017.1, on the reverse strand, counting down.
GCTTCAATCAGATCGTTAACCGCTGCATCCTGGGTTTGAACGACAGCTGCCAAGGTCTTGGACGGAGAAATGTTCATTTCGCCCCTGATATTCCGGATGGCCGAAATGAGTTTAATTAACAGGTCCATATCCGCTTCAGCCCGATCTGCGGCACCAACAGCGGCGTCGTCTTTTTGATCAGCCGGAAATACGGCTTTCATAATCGAGCCCTGTGTTCCCGGCAGCGTTTGCCAGATTTCCTCGGTGATAAACGGCATAAACGGGTGCAGCAAAATCAGGGTGTCGTGCATAACGCGCCATAAAACACTCAGGGTGGTTGTGCGTTTTTCAACCCCTTCTTTTTCGTACAGGGCCGGTTTGATGGCCTCCAGATACCAATCACAAAATTCGTGCCAGACAAAATTGTAAACCGCTGAGGCCGCATCGTTGAAGCGATAGCTATCGATTGCCTCTGCTGTTTTTTGGGTCACGTGATAGAGGCGAGATAAAATCCAGCGATCCGGAAGCGACAGTGCGACGGTATTAATTTCCGTGTGAGGTTTGTCGATATGCATCAGTGCAAATCGGGCCGCATTCCACAATTTATTGACAAAATGGCGATACCCCTCGATTCGTTTTTCGGACATCCTCACATCACGGCCCTGGGCGGCAAAGGCCGCCAGCGTAAAACGGAATGCATCCGTTCCGTACTTCTCGATGACCGTAAGGGGGTCGATGACGTTACCCGTGGATTTGCTCATTTTTTTGCCATGTTCATCGCGCACCAGGGCATGAACGTAAACGTCATCGAAGGGCACATCTTTCATAAAGTGAATACCCATCATCATCATGCGTGCCACCCAGAAAAACAGGATGTCAAATGCCGTGACCAGGACCGATGTCGGATAAAATGTTTTTAGCAGGGGTGTTTTATCCGGCCATCCCATAGTGGAAAACGGCCAAAGTGCCGAACTGAACCAGGTGTCAAGCACATCTGTTTCCTGAACCAGTTTTGTGCCGCCGCACTTCGGACAGGATCGGGGCGTTTCCATGGCGACTGCCACCTCGCTGCAATCGTCGCAGGTCCAGGCCGGTATCTGATGCCCCCACCAAATCTGACGGGATATGCACCAGTCGCGGATATTTTCCATCCAGTCATAATAGGTTCTTATCCAAGTGTCCGGGATGATACGGGTCTGGCCGGATTTGACCGCTTTAATGGCTTTGCGGGCCAGGGGCTTTGCTTTTACAAACCATTGTCTTGAAAGATTGGGTTCCACCATTGTATGGCAGCGATAACAATGGCCGACACTGTGCTTGTAGGGTTCGATTTTTTCAAGCAGCTTTTTTTCATTCAAGGCTTGGACGACGGCCTCGCGGGCGTCGAAGCGATCCAGGCCTTTGAACCGGCCGGCTTCGGCTGTCATTTTTCCGTCATCCCCGATAACCTTGGGGGCAGGCAGATCATGGCGTATGCCGATCTCAAAGTCATTGGAATCGTGAGCCGGTGTGACTTTCAATCCACCGGTGCCAAACGTCATGTCCACATAGCTGTCTTTGATAATCGGAATTTCTCTCTCCATCAACGGAAGCACAACCGAATCGGATTTAAGATCCCGGTAGCGGTCATCATCCGGATGCACGGCAACTGCCGTATCGCCCAGCATGGTTTCGGGCCTCGTCGTGGCCACCACGATGGCGCCGTTGTCACCGGCAAACGGATAGCGGATATGATACAGATGCCCATCTATCTCCTCATGTTCGACTTCAAGGTCGGCCAGTGCGGTGTGGCAGCGATGACACCAGTTGATGATGTAATCACCGCGATAAATAAGGTCTTGCTCGTAAAGATCCACAAATACCTTGCGCACCGCACGCGATAACCCCTCATCCATGGTGAAGCGTTCACGATCCCAATCACAGGAGGCGCCAAGCCGTTTAAGCTGATTGATGATTTCACCGCCGTATTTTTTGCGCCACTCCCAAACGGCGGCGATAAATTTTTCCCGACCCAGCTGGTGTCGATCTGTGCCCTCAACAGCCATTTTTTTCTCGACCACATTTTGAGTGGCGATTCCAGCATGATCGGTTCCCGGCATCCAGAGCACATTGTCACCGCGCAATCTTCGATAACGGCACAGAATATCCTGCAGAGTGTTGTTCAACGCATGGCCCATATGCAGGACACCGGTAACATTGGGCGGCGGAATGACAATTGAATAGCTTTTTTGGGAGCTTTTTTCGTCGGCAGCAAATAACCCATTTTCCTCCCAGAATTGATACCAGCGTTTCTCAACTTTGTGCGGGCTGTAAGCCTTTGCAAGCAAATTCGAACTCATCGGTTAGGTATTCCTTCCGTTAACGGCTCCTTAAATATGTTGACGCCATTCAATCAACCGATTCAACAGCGTCCGTTGCTGTGATTGCGTTCCCCAAACCGGGTGCTTCGCACCCGGTGTCGCCGCATTGTTCTCAACGATCGGGGCACTGCATGTCCCCGTCTTTTACCGCCTTTGGCGGTAAAGCCCAAGCCACCCGCTGTGCGGGTGGTCGTTGACTCATCAACAGGTGCATTCATTGAATAGATACGGCACCTGATAAACAAAAAGGGGATTATCAAATAATCCCCTGCTATTAGCACAGTTGGTTTTAAATGAGTAGTTTTTTTTCGCAGTTCAGAGACCTTCTAACTGAAGGATTCTAAAATTCCTCATCACCGTCGTCTTCCAATAAAATCTTTTTCAGACGCTGGATTTCTTTTGAGACCGCTTTTTCGATAATCTCGGTAATAAGCGTTTCAATTTTGCCAGAAAATTTTCGCTCAATAATCTGTTCAAGGGTTTCTTCTAACTGATTATGGCTGGCTCCTGTTGCCGCGATGTTACCCAATGCGAGTGGCACGTCCCCTGATTCATCTCCGCTCACGCCAATATCTTCGGTTTCGATTTCATCTTCGATGTCTTCGAATGTCGTTTCAGGGAGCTCGAAGGTCTCTTCATCGAGTTCTGCTGTCTGTTCTTCTATCTCTGCCTCTTCCTCCAATTCGGCCTCTGCTTCGGTCTCATCGAAAAATATGCTATCCAGCTGGTCGATCTTTTTTGATATTTCACTTGAATCCATGCTGAAATCAAAATCTTCTTCCATGGACTCTTGCTCTTCCAGACCCAGCTTTTCAGCAGCATCAACGCCCAGTGTACCGGTCAAATCCTCATCGAAGTCTTCACTGATTTGTATTTCTTCATCCAATGAATCGTTGATAAAATCGTTAAGTTCGACATCTTCGATATCGGAGCCGGATTCGTCGAACTGGATGACGTCTTCTTCGATTTCTTCAAGCTCGGCTTCCTCGTCCTCTTCCACGTCGACCAACTCGAGGAATTCATCTTCATCATCTTCTTCTATGTCCAGCGTTTCGCTGATTTGCGACAGGGTAACCATCTCATTCGTGTCTTCAGATAGAATATCGTCAAATTCTGTAATCTCGGTGACATCATCATGGTCGTCTGCTTTTGGCAAGGGCTCTTCTTCAATAGGCAGGATGTCAATTTCATCCTCATCTTCTTCATCAAATGTCAGATTTTCTGATAGGCGAATGACGTTCTCAGGATCACCGTCGTCGTCTTCGAGCGCATCGAGATCGATGATTTTTTCAACTGCCGGCAGCTCAGATTCCGTGTCGGGCTCATCGAGTTCTTCAGATCGTTCAATTTCCGTTTCTGTTTTCTCTGGCGCAATGTTGACTTCGTCTTTGAGTTCTATGATTTCATCGTCATCTTCATCAAAACCGTGAGACATTGCCTCACTCAGATCGAGCTGCAGTTTTTTTTCCGGTTTATCCTGTTCCGGAGGATGGTTTTCGTTATCAGCCATGTTTGTCACCGTCTGGATAAAGGTTAATGGCATTTTAAAAGATGCCATCAAATCATTATTATGTTTAAAAAAAATTACCATATGGTATAGTGGAAGTCAAGTGGTTTGATCCAGGGCTATTGCCAGTAAATCCTTTAATATCGATGGTTTCGCTATCAAGGAACTATCAGGATGCGCTATTTTTACATCGAGCCGGACGCTTTGCGTAAAGAGCCCGTTGCCTTAAAAGGCTCACAACTTCGACATATCAAAACCGTACTGCGCCTGAAGAAGGGCAGCAGAATCTGTCTGGTTGACGGTCAAGGATTTGAGTATGAGGCCATCATCGGGCGGTTTTTGCGCGATCGGGTGGAATTAGATATTGCCGATAAGCGACCCGGGGAAAAGGAGCCTCCCGTGCATATCAGTTTGGCTCAGGCGCTGCTCAAAGATAAAAAGATGGATCGTCTGTTGCGGCATCTTTGCGAGCTTGGCATTGCCCGATGGATTCCATTTATTTGCGAGCGCTCAATTCCCATCCCCGGGAAAAAAGGGCTGTCCACCCGATCGGAGCGATGGCAGAAAATCCTTCAGGAATCTATGAAACAATGTCACAGAGCGATGCTGCCCCAAATTGCTGAGACTAAGTCCTTTGAAGACATTCTGGGCTTTGGCCGCAACTATGATCTTAAAATTGTCTTTTTTGAAAATGAAAACACCTCTCTCAATGAACTGATGCCGACCGCCGGGCAATCACCTCCGGAAAAGATCCTTTTGCTCGTGGGGCCCGAAGGGGGTTTTACCGACAAGGAGATTGATATGGCGCGAGCCGCCGGGTTCCGGATCATCGGCCTCGGGCCACGGATCCTGCGCGCTGAAACAGCGACGATTGCCGCCTGCACATTGGCCCAATTCCTATTTGGTGATATGGGGTAAAAATATCTTGACAAAGAAAGATGCATTTTATAGAGCTTTCATTCTAATTTAAGCTTAAAAATCAATGGGATTCCGTGAGCCGAGGTAGCTCAGTCGGTAGAGCAGGGGACTGAAAATCCCCGTGTCGGCAGTTCGATTCTGTCCCTCGGCACCAACTAAAAAGGGTATCAGGCTAAAGTCCGGTATCCTTTTTTTACGGTCTTGCATTCAATCGCTAGGTGGATAATTCTATGGTGCAGATATCCTAAACTTGACATTCATATGTGCCAATTGTACGATAACACATTAGGATTACATGATAATTTGCAAGAATTTTTCAATTTACTATTTTTTAAGATATCTTAATAGAAATAACAAGTGGTCGAACAACTATGGGTAAAGCCAAGATTAATATTCCCAAAGAAAAAATTGCCGGGTTAAATATAATTTTAAACCCAAATAATATTAAATGATCCCGGCATTTACTAACTGAAAATTCTAATGTCGACAGCTTGCAGCCTCAGGCATATTGGACCGCCGAAGGCGGTTTAAGATCCTTCAATGCACAGATTTATATCCTTTTCTTTATTTCCACTCATATTGTCGCTCGTACTTCTATTTTCTGATTCCTCAGCCAATGATATTCCAGCTCCGGTTACAGACAAGTTACTTAAAAACCTCGGATTAGACAGAGAATATCACAGGTGCATATCTGTTGCCGACGGAGACACATTGACGTTGGAAGGTCTGGGGACCGTGCGATTTATCGGGGTTGATACACCCGAAAAGAATCATCCCAAATTGCCAGTTCAATTCATGTCCAAGGAAGCCGGTGCTTTTACAGAGGAAATCTGTCTGGGCAAAAAAGTTCGTGTGGAATACGATCCTTATGATTCAGACAAGCGTGGAAATTATGGGCGTGTGTTGGGTTACGTTTACCTTGAAGACGGCACCTTTTTGCAGGAAGAACTGATTAAAAACGGCTATGCAATTGCCTATACAAAATATCCATTGGATGAGCGCAGAAAGACCCAGTTTTTGGCATGGGAACAGGAGGCGAAAAAAAGGAGAATCGGGTTGTGGAAAGACGATGGATTTCCTGAAGTTCGATGGATTCTGAAGCAAAAACAGCCACTATTGCAACTCACAAGATTATCAGCAGACAGATGGAAAATAGCATTCGGAAATTGGATTTTAAAACCGGTACATTACCGTGATATAGAAAACCGTCTCAAACAGCTTTATTCCATGATTTATGAATTCAGTCCAAGAGAGCTTCAGGCCAAACTAAAACAACTGCGATATAAAGATAAACTGATCACACGCAATGATCGGAGTGATATATTTGTCATCGCAATGGCATACCATAGATGGGGAATCATACATAAAAACTATGCGTTACCGCGTGTATTACCCGGGAAGCTTGGTGCGAAATTAAAAAGCCTTTCCGCGTTGATCAACACGGACAATGAGGAAGCGTTGAGGAATATTTTATTAAAAAGTCAATACCGATTAATTCCAGAAAGATCCATAAATTCTGTAGAGCAAAAGAAGATCGCCAGGTCATTTTTGACAATTTATAAAGTCAGGGCCACAGGTGAAGATATAATTCCATGGGATCTGGCTGAGAATTATATCGGAAAATATATGTCTGTTGAAGGTAGGATTGTCCGAACCCACAATTCCGGGAAAGCCTGTTTTTTAAACTTTCACAATAATTGGGCCCGTTTTTGTAGTCTTGTTATATTCGACAATGTTTTTCATCGGTTTCCGGAAAAACCTGAAAAATTCTACCTGAACAAATTTGTCCGTGTAAAAGGAAAAATTAAAAAATTCAGGGGGAGGCCTGAAATAGTTCTTAATAGTCCTAAACAGATAGAGATCATCGATAAGCCTTAATTCGCCAAATGAGGGCCCATCTGCGGAGGGTAGAAAAAAACGACGCGACCGGGTTCACGGATGTAAAGGCACATTAATGGGCTGTCGGCAGTTCGATTCTGTCCCGCGGCACCATAAAAAAGGAAGTTCAGCGATTCGCCTAGCTTCCTTTTTTATTTGGATTTGCATTTTTGAATATGATAAATACATGTGCAAATGTTTTTAGTAGGTTAGTAAAACAAAGACGATACAGGGATGACAGATGGATTTTTCTTTGGCTTGGACCGATTGCAAGGCCTGTCGCAACAGCGTGGCGAAGGAGGAATTAAAGGAGGATTAAAATGAGCGCAAAGATCACGGAAGAATCAATCGTTGAACTGGCCCGCGGTTTTATGGCCAGTCGGATACTGCTCAGCGGCGCAGAACTGGATCTTTTCACCTTACTTTCCCAAGAGCCCATGACGGCGGAGGAAATTGCAGCCACAACCAAGACCGAGATTCGCGGGATAGAGATCCTTCTGGACGCCTTAAGTGCCCTTGGTTTTTTGGAGAAAAAAGACAGACGGTACCAGGTTGCGCCGTCGGGTGCTTCCCTCCTGTCGGCTACCGCGTCCGATTCCATTCTGCCCATGGTTCTGCACATGGCTTCGGTGTGGCAAAACTGGTCTCAAATAACGGACATTGTGCTGGGCAAGACCACGCCGAGACTTAAAACGAAAGGCGCCTTGGCCGAGGGCAACTGCAAAGCCTTTATCGGTGCCATGCACGTGGTCGCTTCCAGAGCCGCGCCGGAGGTTGTGGCTGCTATCAATCCGGGAAAGGCTCGCCGGCTGCTGGACGTGGGCGGCGGATCCGGAACTTACACCCTGGCAATGCTCAGCGCAAAACCCGAAATGAGGGGGACTTTGTTCGACCTGCCGCCGGTCATCGAAATAGCTCATGATCGCGTGCAATCCGCCAATATGCTCGACCGTGTCGAGTTGGTGGCCGGAGATTTTTACAAGGACGAATTGCCTCCCGGACATGACCTGGCCCTATTATCGGCCATCATCCACCAAAGCAGTTCTGAGCAAAACGAAGCTCTGTACGGCAAAGTATACCGCTCCCTGAACGCGGGGGGTCGGATTGTGATTCGCGATCATGTCATGTCGGCGGATCGCACCCAGCCGCTGCAAGGCGCTCTTTTTGCGGTGAACATGCTGGCCGGCACGGAAGGGGGCCGCACCTACACTTTTGATGAAATCAAAGAAGGCCTGACAGCGGTGGGATTCAGACGGATCAATTTGATACAGACCAAGGGCATGTTTTCCCTGGTCGAAGGTTTCAAGCCCTGAGTCGGTAAGATTTTTGTGAAGGGCAGGGTGACAGGGGTGAATTTAGAGGAAAAAATTGTGCATAGAGCGGGCCCGCCTTGTCCCGTTTTATAGAGAGACCGAACATTTCCCATGAATCCGGCAAGGAAATATTTCCGAGATGAATAAGAGTTCCGCGCGGCCTACCAGGGCTGCTTCACTCCCTGAATCGGGCCGGGATAATCGGCAGCATCGGCAGAAGACTTTTGCCGCATTGACATTGCCTGCCTACCGGATATTTTTCGGTGCGCTGTTGATGCAGATAACCGCCATGAACATGCAGATGGTGGCGCGATCCTGGTATATGTACGAATTGACCGGGAGTGCCGTCATGCTCGGGACGGTGGGGCTTGGCGCTGCAGTGCCCATGCTGACCGTTTCCCTGTTCGGCGGCATTCTGGCGGACCGCATCAGAAAAAAGAGCATTCTGGTTGCCGGTCAACTCGCCTCGGCCCTGGTGGCTATGGGGGTTGCGATTTCCATTACGGCGGGCGCCATTTCCTGGGTTCATCTTTTTATGGCCGCTTTTTTTCAGGGGTTGGTTATGGCCCTGATGATGCCGGCCAGGCAGGCGCTCATTTATGAACTGGTCGGCAGAGACACCCTGATGAACGCCATCGCGCTCAACGCGGCGGCAATGAATTTCATCCGTCTGGCAGCACCGGCATTTGCCGGTTTCTTAATTGCCTTCGGGGGCGTCGAAAGCGTTTACTATATCATGACCGCACTGTACGCCGTCGGTTTTATGTTCGCTGTTCGGCTTCCCCGCACCGGCAGGGATCGCCCTCGGGAAAGCAGCACCATCCAGGATCTCACCGAGGGGCTGCGCTACATCCGGCATAATGCCGACGTGCTGGCTTTACTGGTGCTGACACTCCTGGCCACGGTTCTTTCCATGCCTTACCTGTTTTTGCTGCCAATGTTTACGCGGGACATTTTGCTGGTGGATGTATCGGTTTTTGGGCGACTAACCTCCCTGCCTCTGATCGGCTCCCTGCTTCTGGCCCTGGGAGAGTCCAGCGCCCGGCAGGGGCTTTTGATCAGCGTATCCGGTCTGGGGGCTCTAGTAGGCTCTCTGGTTGTGGCTTCCATGCGCAATCGCAAACGCGGCCTGATCTTTCTGCTCAGCCTGCTTTTAGCGGCCGTCTCCCTGGTGGCCTTCAGCGCGACCGGATCCTACCTGCTGGCGGTGTTCATCTTTATCGCAATGGGCCTGGGCCAGGCCGGCCGGCTGGCATTGAGCAACACCTTGCTGTTGTCCAACACCGATGAATCTCATCAGGGGCGGGTCATGAGCGTGTACATGATGAACTGGGGCATTACGATGGTAGGCGTTTTCTTCGTCAGCATCCTGGCCGATCGCGTCGGCGTCCAATTGGCTGTGGGCGGCTCCGCAGGCCTGCTGGGGCTCATAACACTGTACTACCTGTTTCTGAGTCCCCGTATCCGACGCCTCGATTAAAGTAAATTGCTTCGTCCGGCGCTTCTTTTAGATGACGGTTTTTTTTATCACGGCGTGATCATAGGCATCCAGAATGTCTTTACGAGTTAAAATGCCTAATATCTGCGATTGATCTTGTGGGGACACAACCGGCAGAGTAGAGTAATCTTTCAACTTTAAACTCTCCGGCATGGTTTTTATTTAAGGACTGTGCCCAAATTGTGCCCGTCAAGGTCAAATATTTCCAAAAAATTCCAAACGAAACCAAAAATACAACGAAAAATTGAACTAGAATCAACTGGTTGTAATCACAGTATTTTTTAAATTTTCAAAAATTTGGTCTGAAAATCCCCGTGTCGGCAGTTCGATTCTGTCCCTCGGCACCATAAAAAAGGAAGTTCAGCGATTCGCCTAACTTCCTTTTTTATTTGGATTTGCATTTTTTTGATGAGCCAGCCAAAGCTACCGACAAAAAAAGAGTGCCGCGACGAAAAAGGTGTACACGATGGACTTTTTTTTTCGCCAAGCCGATTCGATGCCTTGCATAATCAGAAAAAACCACATAAATCTTATCTTCACCGGTAAATTCGAAATCAATCCTGACTTTTAGGTCGATGGGAGCAAAAAAACGATAACCGCACCCCAGAGATTTAACCGCTGCCTCCTTAACGGACCACAAAGCGGCGGCTGCGTTTTCATACCTTCCAAATAATTTCATCGTGGCTTGAAACTCATCCTGATGGAAAACACGTTGAAGGGGATAGCCATCGAAAAAATCCTTACTGCTGGCAACATCAATGCCCACATCGTCGCTGCAAAGCGACATTGCCGCACAGGTTCTGCCCGGTATATGGGCAAAGGAAAGCGAAGGACCCCTGCTACCGTTTATTCGCAACAGCGGCTGTCCGAATCGGTTGCTGACGACAATGAATGCTGAATGCCTGGAGGCACTCTGTTTTTTCAGTCCGCTATCAGCCCACGGCAGTATATGCCTGCCCTCCTTTAACAATAATTCAATCAGCATGTTTTTGGCCTGTCTGCGGGCATCTGCTGCTGTCTGAAGTTTGTCCCATAAACAGGAAGCGAATATGATATTTTTATTGATTTTTGAAAACCCGGTGGGGGTTTGGTTCGAAGCCAAAGGGGCTTTACGGCTTTTAGGAATATGAACAGGCTTTAGATACATCGAACATTCCTTGTGTAAAACTTTTCGATCGGATGATTCTCTCCCGCTTGCCTGAATTTTGCTTTGATAGTCAACATTCATTGAGTTAAATTCAATTGTAGGCTTACAATGGATTCTTGCGAACTCTTTAAAACCAGTTCATTTCCAATTTTTCGACGTACATGATTGGACGCATATTTCGGTCGATTGCCCGTGCGTTCCAGATGATTCTGTCCTTGTCGAGATCATCTATGCGCGCTTCCACAGTTATTATCTCACTTTCCTGACATTTTCGCACCGGCACCATCTGGCCGATGCTACGCGGAATCATAGGACGCTGTTCCATCTCGTCCTTCATGAAGATATAAAAATTGACAGCTTGCAGCAAGGCTTCCAGAAGATATGGTGAATATTGATAATTGGATTTGTGCTGATTATTGAAATCCGTATATTGCTTATAGATGAAATGCCCCCGGATAACTCCTTCACCGGAACCGTCAAATGCCTCCATTAATCGATAACGTGTTTGCATGTCGGTTTTTTGTTGATATTTTTCTAAAATTTCATCTCTTTTCATCGGCCGCGTCGCAATCTCCTCCGGGTTGATCGGAAAACGCCCTGTAGGATTTCCGACAACAGCCTGATCAATTCCCATAACAAGCTCGGCCCGGTAGTGAACCTTACCATTTTTCCGCATGTGGTCTTTTTGTGCGATCCCGGGTGCTTTCAATGTCAGATTGCAGACGATTTCAGGACCGTAAGATTGGACGGAGCGGCAAATAATTTGTGATGCCCGTGTCATATTCGTGGGACAGGATAAAATGCTCAGAAATTCTGCATTCCTGACGCTTTTGATGCGCAAATGAGGATACAGAATCTTGGCGGCCTCCATGAAGGTTTCAATAACCATGATGGCCGACACGATGGGATGGTTGAGTGCCTTAAATGGCTTGTGATCGGCAAGCCACAGATCTTTTTCATGCGAAAAAATGTGTTTAGCAATCAATTTTCCCCGGTCAAGGTCAATCTGCTGAATACCATCGATCATTGGAAAATCGGATTTATAAAAATCCATTGCACCCGCAGAAATCGATTCCCTTTTTGGAAACGCTTTTTCCGGTTTCATGCTGACAGTGTTTACCGCTGGCAGCGAACGCATATACATTACCGACATATCTTCTCGACTTCCGAAGTGCATTTCACGGGAAAAAAGCGAAGCCAGTTCATCGGTTGTGACGTAGTGTACCCCTGATCTTTTTAATATCGCTTTGACATCAGACTTGTCGGCCATTCCGGCGCCTTCGATGGGCGGCAAAATCAGAGTCTTGCAGAATAGAGAATCATTTCTTCCCTGAAAATAGGGCATCAGTGCAGACATGGCCCGGTTTGCCGCCGCGTAATTAACCTGGCCGTGATTGCCAAAGACAGCAGCCGCTGATGACAGACAAACAAAGCATTTCAAACCATGTTGATCAGCTGCATTAAACAGATTCCAAGCACCATGAACTTTTACGCTGAAAACCCGATCAAAATCATCGCCGGTCATTTCATGAACGGGTTTATCGCACACAACACCGGCTCCGTGGATAATGCCGTCAATCCTGCCGAACTTTTCTTTTATTTCAGAAAGACGGCGGCGGGTTGCGTCAGGGTCGGTGATATCGCAGCTAAAATAGATTGCGTGAGCACCCATGCGCTTGAACGCTTCTAATGTGTCGATGACTTTATTTGAATTCTCCGGGGCCTGGTTTAACCGTTTGTCCGAGGAGTTAATATCAATTTGGGTTCTACCCAGTAATACTATGCGACATCCGGCGGAGATTAATGGTCGGGCAAGATAAGATGTGACGCCATAGCCGCCGCCTGAGAAAACCACAACATCTCCTTCTTTAAATTCATTTACAGTGCCCGCCTTAAATTTTAGGGGCGCCACATTGGCCTCGCGGGTATACGGTTGGTTGTCGATAAAAATTGTCTCGATAATAGGTTGGTTTTGATCCAATGCCTTCCTCAGCGCTATGCGCAGCGGGGTTTCATCCCGAAGCTCTATTGATCGCAACAAAACGCCCGGCAACTCATGAGTCAGGCTTAATTGCATCCCTCGCAAGGCCTCAGCCATGATAATATTAATGCGATCGTCGAGTTTTCTGCGGTGAATAACAATGAAAAACTTTTTTGAAGCAGATTTAAAAAATGCTTTCACAGCTTCCAAAAAGCCCTGGCATACCACCGATGCGTCAGTAACATCGAGAGGCTGTTTTGGAATTAAATCATCCATGGTAATCACCATGCCCGCCAACCCGTCGGTTTGCCTGAGACGGTCGGCAAAGGGCCGATGATCTTCAGCCGCCAACAAGTTGTAATTTTCCCTGGCAGACGAATTCTTCTGTACCAAAAATGGGATTTGAATCGGACTAACTCCGTAATCCCGACGTAATATCGTTGCCGCCTCGGAAGCTAAAAATGACTCATGGTTCTGCGAGAGGATGACAATGTTCTCTGATGGTTCCAGCTGCACAGGGCGGTATTCGTTTTTTGCAATGGGGATTTCTTTGAAAAGAAATCTCTTGATCGGAACGGTCTTTTCTCCTGATTCGATATGTTTATCTGAACAGACCGGTTTTTGCTCGCGCAAATGTTCTACCCGGCTTTCAGAAGATCTATCGTTTTTTTTCGAAAGTATTTCGGATAGACGTTCGGCCAAATCCTTTACCGTTTGGACTTCCGCGAATGACTGAAAATCTACGATTTGCCCATATTGTTGTTCAATGGCATCCAGAATGACGGGAAGGCGGCTTGAGCGTATGGATAGATCCTCACGTAAATTCATTTCGGGTTCGATTTCTTCGCGATCGTAGCCGGTGGCCTCCATAATAATTCGAATGACAGATTCGATGAAATCGCCCGATTGTCCATTGTCACTGTATAACGATCTCTCATCAGCATCCGTCGATATATCTTTACGTCCCTCATCCCGGCTAGGATATTCCGGCATCAATCCTGCCTTTTGAAAATTCGATTGCTCAAGGACCTCATCCAGCTGTGCCTCAGTAAAGTTCGCATCAACGCGATCACGAATGATGCCGAGAATCCTGGGTTTTAGAAATTGCCCGAAGCTTTCTATCACAAACGCGTTAATCTGGCTCTGAATTATACTTTCAATTAAAGATAAATTTTGAAGTGGCGTTTTCTGTTTAGATAACGAAGCCGGATCAGTGATCTTATGATTTACGGCAGGCTGCTGAGGCGGTTTGGATTCGATAAGTGAGAACCCTTCCGCGCCTTTAATGGCCGGCAGCAATCCGGCGGCGAATAGTTGTGCCAGCGCGGTCTTAAATAAATACGCTTCCACTGTGGGCAGGCAGGTTGGCAAGCATCGGGCATCGGGTAGGGTGTCAGTGATGAGATTACATAGGATGTCTCGAGGGCCAACCTCTACAAAACAGCGTATATTGAATCGGTCCCGGAGCGCTTTGATGTTTTGCATCCAATGAACCGGTGATTCCAGATGGGCCATCAGGATGCCGCGGATTTCATCCGGATCATCCGGATACGGACGCATCGTGGTGTTTGAAATGACGGGTATCTGCGGTTTATGAAACTCGATGTGGGAGATAAACTTTTCCAGATCTTTACGGATGCATGCCATCAATGGTGAATGGAAGGCCATGCCGACATTCAGCTTTGTGCAACGAAACCCGTTTTTCTTCAATTCATGGCTTAATTCTCGACAGGTTTTGCTGGCACCACCAAAAACGATCTGCTGTGGCGAATTGATATTGGTGATATAGATATCATCATATAGGTGGCATTGATTTTCAATATGATCCAAAGGTGCATTTGTGGCCACCATGATACCCGGATCTTTATGATGTTTTCCGGCGTTGGCCATGCATTCCGCGCGCTTGTCGACAATACGAAATCCATCTTCCGCAGTGAAAACCCCCGCAAGGCACAAAGCTGTTAGTTCTCCCAAACTGTGACCCGCGACAGCGGCGGGGCGGATGCCATATGAGGATAGACACTGAGCCATGGCATATTCCAGGACAAACAGGGCGGGTTGTTGCCAGCGGGTATGTTGTAAATCCTCCTCGCGATGGTGAAAGAGTACTTTCAACAGATCATAATCTGCAATTTGTGCCATGAGATCCATATATTTGCGAATTTCGTGAAAATCCCGATACAGCTCATATCCCATGCCTCCATAGTGGGCCCCCTGCCCGGGGAATACCAAAGCCACGGGTGGCGTGTCGCCGGCTTCTGCTCCGAGATAAACGCCATTTCCGGCCAGAGACCGAATTTTTCGTGCAGATAAACGCGTTTCGATTTTCCCCGATGTCAAATTTTTAATCATTGTCCGGACTTCGTCTTTGCTTTCGGCAGCAATTCCCATTCGGTAAGGCTGATTTCCAATGTTTATGCGATAGCAGGATAATCCTTGCGGAGGGTAAACTTCTAATCCGGGTTTAATCAAAACCTTCTGCTGTGCCTGCTGCATAATCGGAACATTGTCGCGGCTTTCTACCGGCTGCTCGACTTGGAGCACATAATTGGAACCACCGAAACCGAAGGAATTCACCTGAAATCTTCGATAGCCGCTATTACGGACTGTCCACTTTTCCGGTACGGTATGAACTGCAAATCCTGCTTCTAGCAGACCGACTTGCGGATCCGGGGTGTTGCAATTTAGGGTTGGCGGGAAGATGCCTGATTTTGCAGCCATTAGAGCCCTGATGAGGCTGTTGATTCCAGATGCTCCTAAAGTATGGCCGATTTGGGATTTAAATGATGACAGCACGGTACCGGAACCGCTTTGGTAATGTGCGCTCAGCGCTTTGACCTCTTCAATGTCACCCTGAATGGTTGAGGTGGCGTGGCATTCAATCAGATCGACGTCATCCGGCCCATAATCTGCATCGTCAAAAGAAGCCCGAATGGCTATTTCCTGGGTCAAACGGGATGATTCGACCATTCCCAGGTGATTGTTGCTGGCGCCCATCGAGGTGATGAAACCATGCACGGCGCAAGGCCGCTTGCGCGCTGTCGATTCTCTTTCGATAACAATCATGCCGCCGCCTTCGCCAAGGACCATTCCGTCGCGTCCGACATCAAAAGGCCGGCTTACCTGATCCGCAGGTCTTCTGACCCCCGAAAGGCCGGCAAGGGCAGCGAGGGCGGAAAATTCCAGAAAATGCATCGGGGTCAACAGTTCCTCCGCGCCGCCGACCAGAGCGGCGTCCAGCACTCCGTTGCGGATCATGTGGTACGCACTGAAAAGGGCGACCAGCGAAGTGGCACAGGCAGCGGAGACGGCAAAGCTGGGGCCCTGGAAGCCATAGGTATTGCAGATAAAACCTGCTGCGGTGCAGTTTAAACGTCCCAGGAGGGTGGTATCGTCAACGGCCAAACGACCGGAGGTAATCGCCGCTGTGATTGCTCGTTCCGCATCTGAGTTCAGCGGGATGGTGTGTTTAATGGCAGACACAAGTTGGCGTGTACTGCCACGGATAATAATATCCTGCAGCGTAGCTGCGGCCTCCCCTGAATTTTGCGAAATAAAGACACCGATACGCTCACGGGGTAAGTCGGACTGCAAGATGTTTGAATCTGCGAGCGCATTTTTTGCCAACCAGAGGGTGATTTTGGTCGCATTTGTCATGGTGCGGAAATCCTGGGGCGGGATTCCCAATTCCTTCCTGGAAATATCCAGGTTCATGAAAGCGGCCACCTTGCAGTAGGTTTTTTCGGGGGTTCTCGGTCTGGGATTATAAAATTGCGCATGGTTCCATTTTGAAGGGGGCACCTCTGCAACACCGCTCTTTAATGTCTGGCTGGCCTCCCAGACTTCAAGAGGATTGTTGCCGAGTGAATTGACAATGCTCATGCCGGTGACGGCAATACGATCATAGCGCCGCCGCCGGGGCACCTTCTGCTGAATTTTGGGTTGGTTTGCCTGTTTTTTTACCTTTTTCCCCGGGGCATATTGTTCATCGTGATGTTCGAATAATGATGTTGAGACCGGCAAGTCGTCCGGCCATGGACCCTGGGCAAGATCCTGGTGAAGCTTATTTATCGTTTGTACCTTATGGATCGAGCCGGCACATGCACCGCTCATAAACTGACCCTGCTTCAGACAGGTCTCTTCTTCAAGAAAGTCCCCCTTTTCTGGATCCATACACCTGGCCGCAATCAGCAAACTGCCCGCTCCCAGTGTTTCAATTTTTTCCCGAAAGGAGACCTCTGTTTCGACACCGGCATTGAAATCCCTTTCCAGCGAGCAAATGGCATCGATTTTTTCGGTTTTCAAAGATCTTACCCGCAGCCCGACGCTCTCGCCGCTTATGACGGTACCGCCGGGCCCAGTTGAGATAATCATGCGCTGATAAAGCTTAGAGAGGGCTCCTGTGGTAACGATTTCTTCGGTGCCCAGATATGCAGTTCCCATCTGTATTGCATCTGCGCCGAGCATGGCTGCCATAAAGGCGGTTTCGCGGCTGCAAATACCGCCGGCCAAAATTAATCTGCGGCCGTTAAATAGATGCCTATCGCGTCTTTTCAAATCCTGTAAAATTTGAGCAAAGGTCAACGTGGTATATTCACCGATATGGCCTCCGGCTTCATTACCTTCGCAGATGACCATACGAACGCCGTCTTTGAAAGCGAGTTTGAGCAGCTCAGCGTTGGGTGCGATATAGATAACTTGTATGCCGGCCGATAACATTTCACGGGCGTAAATCGGATCACCGGCTGCAATTACCGCAAAACGCGGCTTGGTTTTCAGTATCCATTGCAGTTGCTCATCCAGGAAAGGGTTTTCAGCAAGACACACAACATTGACTGCATAAGGTCGATCTCCAATGATAGCTTGTAGGTTGTTCAGGGCCTTTTGGATCATCTGCTGACTCATTGTGCCCAGTGCTATTGTGGGAAGGCCGCCGGCATCGGCTACCTTTTTGGCAAATTCGGGAACGTCTGTTATGCATGTCATGGCTCCCTGGATAAATGGATATAGAGTCCCCATTTCCCTGGCAACGGGACTATCGACAAAACAGAATTTTTTCTGTTCTGCTTCTTTAGATCGCGCATTGATTTCATCTCTGAACTTCTCGAGAGCTACGTGCGTATTACAGCCATATACCTTTATAAATGAGCTGGAAAAGCCGGCTTCCACCCCTAAGGGAATGAGCTCATCCCGGCCGAAACTGCTCTCCAGCGGTTGAATGCTGTTCCCGGTGATGTGGTCAGCAAAGAATCGCCGTTGCTCATTGCGAACTTCAGCGCCGCAAATGGACCTCGAAAACCTTTGCAACCGCTTCACCGCCTTGGAATTTCCTTTATTAAATAGCCGGCAGGGAACCTGAAGATTCAAGCCGACAAGTTCGGTGTGATCCGGGTGAAGTTTTGAAATCCTATCTGGCAGCCCATCGTTGAGATTAACTGCATCAGTCAACCAGTGAAGGCTTTCAAAAACGATTCCTTTTGCGCCGGTTGCAAAGAAAGCGGACGCAGCCTCTGCAGTTGCTATGCCTCCCCAGATAAATAGACTGGGTGGGGACTCTGACATCCGAGTTTTTTCTCTGGCAGTAAAATAGAGTGTTTGCGTGCTTTCGGCGCTGACAAAGCCGGACGCTTCAGATCCTTTCAATACCAGCGCTCTAAATTGAGGAAATTTGTCAGGCACCCGCATCAAAAGATTTATGTCTCCCAAAATCGGGTAAATTGTAAACCTGGGCATGAGTGTGCATAATTGCTGCAGGCAGGCTTCGGGGACATTCACGCCATCGAACGGATGGACTTCGACCCATAAGCGTCCAACAGCGGATTGTCTCAGCCATTTAGCAAAGGATTGATCAAATAGTTGAGCGGGAGACATTTTATAATCGAAATTATTTAGGGCGCCTTCAATTCTGGCAAGAAGTATTGCTGCATCTTCAAGGGATATTGAACATAAATCGATAATGATGCGCGTATTTGCAATCTGGCAGAGGTCAGCCACAGTTGGTGAGAACGAAGAAGGTGGCCATAAATACCCAAGAAATGTTTGCTTAAAACCCGTTTTCATGCGACTCCCTCTTTTAAATTGCCAAGCCCTTTTGAGGGATTTTATTCATAAGTCAGAGTCGAACGGTCGGATTCGGTCAAATTATCTTATCTTGCTTAAATGTTTTTTTTGATTATAAAAAAAGGAAGTTTTTTATTGTCAATCATAATTCGAGTACAATATTCAAATATCTTTCACTCCAGTCTTGGTTTAAGCACAAGGCCTGCGGAGTCAAGTTTCGGAGCTAATGATGGGATACAGATGACTTTTTTTTACGGTTAAGCATATGTTTTGTCAAGATTACTTTGCTTCAATGAACCTATCTGGAATGAATCCATGAACGTATTTTTGACCGGAGCCACTGGATTTTTAGGCGAATATATTCTCGCTAATCTATTGCAAAGAGGCCACAAGGTCTGGGCGCTATACAGAAAAGAGCCACGCAAACTTTCAACCCTCCGCTTTCTGAGTACTATCGGACTCCCGAAAGCAGTGAACAGTTTGTTCTGGTGCAAAGGCGATGTGCTGGATATTGACGCTGAATGGGAACTTTGGTGTAAACAGCACAAGGACCTCTCTGAAGTGGACACTGTACTTCATAATGCGGCTTCCACACGGCTGCACTTGGATGAAAACGGGGAGCCGCTTAAAACCAACCTGGGTAGTGCCCGAGCTTTGATGGGACTGGCGCAGCGTAGGCCATTCAGTTTTCATCTGATCAGCAGCGCTTATGTCTGCGGACTGGTGCGGGGCAGCAAAATTTATGAACAAAATCAACCACATCCGGATTTTGTCACCGTATATGAAGAAAGCAAATGGGAGGCCGAACAAATCTGGATGGAAAAGGCAACCATCTTCCGCCCGAGCATTATTATCGGCGATTCTCAAACCGCACGGTGCACATCATTTACCGGTTGGTATATTTTGTTTAAAGCAGCTCATTTGCTTGACAGACTACTCCGTGATGCGCCACTTTCAGAGCGACATCACCTTTCAATTCAGGTGCCTGCAGATCCAGATGGCAGCGCCAATATTATACCGGTGGATTACGTCGCCGGAGCAGTTGTTCGCATTATAGAAAATCCCGATCATCACAGAAAAATATTTCACCTCACCCATCCCAACCCTCCGCAGCATAAATGGACCCTCGACCTCATTCACCGAAAATTTAATTTGAATGGAATTAAGCTTGCAGGGCCTGATGTCCCTATCAAACCGCGCAACAAAATAGAAGGAATGGTCTGGCGTCAGATGCAAATCCTCCGGTATCACCTGGCAAACAACCCTGTTTTCGATCGTGCCCATACGGACAGCGCATTACCTCATTTTAAAATTCCGCCAATCACTGAACCCATGGTAAATGATCTTATTGATTATGCCATTCAAAACAATTGGGAATAGCCGAAAATTTTACCTTCAATGTTGTTGGATCCGATGTCGGCATCCTGAACCGTAAATTCACTAAACTTTTACAAATATGGGTGGTAATGTATAAACGGCAAAATAAGGGTAGGGTGGATTTAAGCAAAAATGTGTGAAAATGGGTTTCAGTTGTGTGAGAATTCGTGCGAGAAAAATTTTCAAAATCTGCTAAAACTTAGAAAAAAATCGGGAAAAGGGTTGAAAATCATATTTAAAAGGGTCCAAAGGCGGGCACAATTCACATTGGGTGTCAGTATAACCTAATAATAGAAGACGAAATTCTTTTGAAGGCAGGGAAATTTTCAATCCCCGTGCCCATGAATGCGGCAGCACTTAAACTTGTCTGGTAACTTCTGAGAAGCCTCGATCATTTCACCAAAAATTTATGATGATGCTGGAAGGTGAAAAGAACTAAAATAAAAAATTGAATAGGTGCTCTTTTGGTAGGATTCAGGTTTGACCGGATAGGAATGCTCGCACTCCTTAACCGACCGAAATTACACCACCCTAGCCGAACGTGATATACTTGACCACCGCATTTCGATGTTTCTTGGTTATGCTCTCGAATGACAGACAAAAGGTAGATACATCAAAAGATTCCAGCCAAAAATACCGAAAGAGAAGGTCGTGGATCATAGCAATTACGGGATGAACATTGGGCATCTGAAGCGATCAAAAGACGTCGTCAAATAACCGGAAGTGTGTTGCAGTGCAGATTGATGTTGTGATAAGTATATGGTGTCTGTAAATCGTGCGAACCTGCAATACGCTTAATATATCAAGGGTTGACGTAAAGGAGAGGCAATGTTTAAAAATCCATTGCTGCTTATCGCGCTCGCTTTGACCGGCCTTGTCGCGTTGTGGGGTATTATTGACACAGCGGGATTGGCCGGATTTTCCGCAATGCTGACAGGTTTCCTCTTTACCAGCCGCAGTTGGTTTATCATGCTTTCGGTAAGCCTGCTTTTGATCCTGAGTATCTGGTTGGCCTTTTCCCGCTATGGCAAGATCAAACTCGGCAAGGACGATGATGAGCCCGAATTTTCCACGGTCAGCTGGTTGACCATGCTTTTTGCAGCCGGGATGGGCGTGGGGTTGCTTTTCTGGGGAACGGCTGAACCCCTTTCTCACTTTAAGGTTATTCGTGACTACACCGACGATTTTCGTGCTGCAGAACATGCACTCTTTATTACAAACTTTCACTGGGGGCTTCATGCCTGGGCCATCTATGCGGTCACGGGTCTGGTTATGGCCTATTTCAGCTTTCGCAGAGGTTTTCCCACCCTGGTGAGCGCTCCGATGAAAGCCGTTTTTGGTCAGCGGCTCTGGACAAGAAGCGTCGGCTGGTTGAGTGACCTGTTGGCCATCTATGCCATCGCCATCGGCATCGGTGGATCCATCGCCATGGGGGTATTTCAGATTCAAAGCGGCGTCGAGTCAATTTTCGGCCTTTCTGATTCCGGTCACAGGCTCGCTGTGGTAATCTTTGCGGTGCTCTGCCTGGCTTACATCCTACCCTTGATGGTGGATCTGAGCAAAGGTATGGCAACGCTTTCCAATACAGCGATGGCTATTGCGGGCGGGCTCATGATCTTCGTGCTTCTTACCGGTCCGACCTTCTTTATGATGAGTGGAATTGTCGGATCAATCGGCGACTACTTTTTCCGGGTGATTCCGCAGGGTTTTAAAACCTATACCTTTTTTGATGAAGAAGTCACCTCCTGGTTTCAATCCTGGACGCTGACCTTCATGGTCTGGTGGTTTGCCTGGGCCCCTTTTGTCGGTGTTTTTATTGCACGCATATCAAAGGGCCGTACCATCCGGGAATATCTTTTGGGCGTCATGCTGGTGCCCACTTTTTTTTCGATTTTCTGGTTCGGGGTTTTTGGCAGCGCCGGGTTCTTTGGGGTGCTGAGGCTCGATGCGGCGATTCTGGAGGTGGTGAAGACAAATATTAATGACGTAACATTTTTTGTACTCAGGTATCTGCCGTTGAGCACCCTGACAAGCGTTGCCACCGTTCTGGCAGCTTTTCTTTTTGTGGTGACAAGTGTGGTCAGCGCTTCCTTCGTACTTTCAATGTTTGCCAGCGGTGGAGACCTGAACCCGCCGACAAAGACCAAGCTTATATGGGGCGTCATCCTGGGAGCCCTCGGGCTGGTAATGATCCTTGCGAATAGTATCGACGCTGTGAAGAGTATCATTGGCTTGGCAGCGTTACCCTTTATTTTTATTGTCCTGTTGATTGTGATGTGTTTGTTAAAAGCCCTTAAGTCAGAGGTGGTTTGATGTCCTTAAAAAATGTGATCGACACCCTTCTTAACATTTGGGTATTTGCTTTCATTGGCGTCCTGATCTGGCTTTATTTCAAGAAGGATTCAGATGGCAATACCGCCGGGAGGCAGGAGCACAGTAGAGATAGTTAAGTTTAGATTTTTTTCAAAGACACTATTTTCACTTTTTAATCCAATCCTGAGAGTAGCAAAAGTAAACGACAGATCTAACATTCCTCGCGTCAGTCGGCTGGTGGCATGGATTTTTCTTGTGTGGACTCGTCGAGGGACCATAGGATGATAAAGACTTCTTGACCATACTTCCAACAGGATGGTAAGATAAACCTTAATGAGAACCATTCCTAAATAACGCTGCTTCAACTCGTACCATCCCGAAAATGAAGCCAAAGATAACAGTCAAAGAGGACTACATTCTAGTCGAGCCGAGCGAGGTTGAATACTGGGAGATTTGGGAAGGTATCGCAACAGAGCTAAAATTGGATGAATTTCCTGAGAAGAATGACATCTGGGTGTTTCATGACGGGCCGGTAAATTTAAACTATATTGAATTGTTCAAGTTAAGAGACTTTATTGAGGAAAATTACCCTGAGAATGCAAGCCGGACTAAAACTGCATTAGTTGTCGCGACAGGCATTCAAAAGGCAATGGCAGAATTTTTTATTAGCGCTGCCGAAAGTCTGCCGTTTGAAATCAGGGTGTTTACTGATCTGAAATTAGCTGAGGATTGGGTGAAAGGGTATTAGAAGGTTCTTTGATTGACCTCGACAGTATCCAATAATTCCTGCTAAGCTGTATCCAAATTGTATCCAAAAGGGGAACATAAAGTTGCCCTTAGGTCCCATAAATCAAACATTATCAGGAACTTACAAAAGACATAGTGCCAGCCGTACCAATTCTGTCCCTTGGCACCATGATTTCAGGCACTTACGAAATTTTTCGTAGGTGCTTTTTTTTGTTTGAATAGGCATAAAAATGGGCACAATCCAGGGCCATCAATATTTTAGCTGTCTGTAATTGTTTTAAAATTTTTTGAAGACGGGAGACTTTAACTTTCCGTGCCCATGAATCGGCAGCGTTTGAAATGGTCTGGTCAAAAATGAGGATCCTCGATCATTTCACCAAAAATTTGTGACTATGATGAAAGGCGTGAAACCTAATAATTCAACAGATTGAAAACTGTTAAGGTATTGTTGCAAAATCTATTATTCCGCCATCCGTGTTCGACACTGGCATTGACAGGTACGTGTATGCGGGATATGGATGCTGTTGCGTTTAACGAGTCTCCTGATTTTCAGAAAGCGTCTTATATGCCAGCCAACAATGCCATGCCGGATCGGCTCAACCTGTTTCAGCGTATCCGCTATTCCATTTTTCCCGGTACTCTGCAAAGACCAGAATATCGTGAGCGTTATCGAAGCTTTTTCAATAGCCTGATTCTCCACTTTCGTCCGCACAGCGTTCGGGAACGCACCCTCCGATTCACACTTACATGGGGTCTTGGCGGCATGGCTGTGGTGCTGATTTGCCTTTTGTTTGCTACAGGCCTGATGTTGAAATTTGTTTACCAGCCGGTACCCGACCGCGCGTACGAGTCAATTATTCATCTTCACAATGTGCCCTTTGGACAACTGATCCGCAATCTTCATCACTGGAGCGGAAATCTGCTGTTGATTATTGTTTTTCTGCACTTCCTGCGCGTATTTTTCACGGGCGCATTTCATTCGCCGCGGCAGTTCAACTGGATCATCGGCCTGGTAATGTTTCTGGCAGTGCTGACTTCAAATATTACCGGTTATCTGCTGCCCTGGGACCAGCTTGCCTTTTGGGCCATTACGATTTGCACCGGTATGCTGGAATATATTCCCGGCATTGGTGAATGGCTGCAAGCGCTCATCCGTGGCGGCAACGATATCGGACCGGCGACCTTATCTACTTTCTTTGCTATCCACACGGCCATCATTCCCGCCTGTCTCATTATCTTGCTACCATGGCACTTCTGGCGGGTGCGTAAAGCCGGCGGATTGGTAATTCCCCGCAGGCCGGCTGAAGACAAGGGCAGCGGGGATGAGAAGGTACCCACCATTCCAAACTTGATTTTAAGAGAGATCGTCGTTGCTCTGGTGTTAATTGCAGTTATCATGGTAATCGCGGTCTTTTATAATGCTCCCCTGGGAGCAAAAGCCAATCCGGGGCTGAGCCCCAATCCGACTAAAGCGCCCTGGTATTTTGCCGGCATCCAGGAGCTGCTCCTGCACTTTCACCCGCTGTTTGCCTTTTTTATTCTGCCGACTTTTATGTTGATTGCACTGGTCAGCATTCCTTATTTTAATTATCAGGCAGATACAGCCGGCGTGTGGTTCGTATCTCTCAAGGGGCGCAGGATGGCTGTTGTGGCAGCGCTGGTAGCCATTATCGTAACGCCGATCAGCATTGTCGCAGATGAATTTGTGATCGATTTTGCCGCCTGGTTACCTGGGCTGCCTTCGGTTGTCAGTAACGGCGTTTTACCGGCGGCATTTGTTCTGGCGGGTATCATCATGTTTTATTGGCTGGTGAAGAAAAAATACGCTGCGTCAAATAACGAATCAATTCAAACCGTTTTCGTCCTATTAGTGGTTGCCTTTATCATTTTGACGATTACCGGTATCTGGTTTCGTGGAAAGGAAGTGGCATTGGTGTGGCCGTGAGCCAGAAGATTGGATTAAAAGATAAAAACATAATCCCGTTTAAAAAAATAAAAAATCAGGACAGGATAACAGGATCAACAGGATTGATTAATAAAGGATATGTCTAAAATATCTTATCAAAATAATTTATCATAGCCTGGAGGAGGCAATATGGAATACAGAGAATTAACAGAAAAAATTATCGGCTGCGCATATCGCGTATACAACCGCATGGGATTTGGCTTTCTTGAGTAAGTTTATGAAAAATGTATGCTTATCGAGCTAAGAAAGGATGGATTAAATCCGGAATCACGAAAACCGATTAAAGTATCTTACGACGACGAAATCGTGGGAGACTTTGTGGCTGATATAATTGTCGATGATACGATAATCTTAGAGCTTAAATCAGTCAGACGAGTTGTCAGAGCACATGAGGTGCAGTTGGTCAATTACCTTGTCGCCACAGGCAAACCTATCGGTCTACTTTTGAACTTTGGTGAAAGAAGAGTCGAAGTCAAACGAAAACTCAAAGATCTATTATAAATTTTTTTTTGTTATCCTGTAAATCCTGTAATCCTGTCTAAAAAACAAAAAAAAATCAGGAACAAAAGAAAATTATGTCTAATATGGCTAAGGAAAAGAAATCGGATAATGAACCAAACAGAAGATCCTTTTTAAATATCCTCTGGCTTATTTTGGGTGGTGTTGCCCTGGTTGAATTTATTACCGTGGCATTTGCTTTTCTGCGACCGGACAAATCAAAAGTCCGGGGAGAAGACACTGTTTCAATCATCACTGCAGGAGCAGTCGAAAGATTTAAACCGAATTCGGTAACCGCATTTGTACGGGGAAAGTTTTACCTGGCACGGCTGGGAGACGGCGGATTTTTGGCTTTATCGCGCACATGTACCCACCTGGGCTGTACGGTTCCCTGGGTTGAAAATGAGATGAAGTTTGCCTGTCCCTGCCATGGATCGGCTTTTGATATTACCGGAAATGTCATCGAGGCACCGGCTCCCCGGGCGCTGGACATCTATCCGATAAGCATTGAAAACAACATCATCAAAGTCGATACGCGTAGACCGATCAAACGCAGCACCTTTCGCGTCGATCAAGTGACGTATCCGAAAAAGAAAGTTTGATTGGATGAAAGCTTAGACGGGATAACAGGATCGACAGGATTGTATTAGCAAGAGAAAAGTAAAGTTTTTAACTTATCCTGTTAATCCTGTAATCCTGTCTAAAGAGATTTTAATTTAACCTGGTAATCCTGTCTAAGAAAACTATGACTCGTTGGAAAATAACCGGACTGATTGCAACCCTCATCATTATTCTCTCCATTCCGGCTTACCTGCTGAAGGAAAGATACCTGGCCCGTCCGCCTGCACCCCGGCATATGGCCGCTTTTGTCGGCAGCAAAAAATGCATGGGTTGCCACAAAGCCGAGTACGACAGGTGGCAAAATTCGCTTCACGACCGCGCCATGGAAGTTGCCGATGACACCACCGTCCTGGGTGATTTTAACAATGCGGAGGTCGAATTTCACGGCGTCACTTCCCGTTTCTATCGTCAGGATGCTAAATTTTTCGTTCACACCCAGGGCCCGGACGGCAAGATGGGCGAATTTGAAATCACCCATACCTTCGGCTGGTACCCGCTGCAGCAATATCTGGTGCCTTTTCCCGGCGGCCGATTGCAATGTCTGCCCATCGCCTGGGATGTGAAAAAAAAAAATTGGTATCATTTGTATCCGGATGCACCCATCGATCCTAAAGACTGGCTTTACTGGACCAATGCCGGCCAGAACTGGAACGGCATGTGCGCCGAGTGCCATTCCACCAATCTGAAAAAAAACTACGATATGTCAAACGATTCTTATAACACCACCTGGTCCGAAATCGACGTCAGCTGCGAGGCCTGCCATGGACCCGGCTCACGGCATGTGGCGTGGGCGGAGCTGCCGGATATGGCCCGGCCGCAAACGGCTAATTACCAATTGGTGGTCAAAACAAAAGGCATGGATTCGCGAGCACAGGTGGAGCTGTGCGCCCCCTGCCACGCCCGGCGTGCAATACTGGGAGATTACACCCACGCCGAGCCGGATCTGCTGGACAGCATGCTGCCCAGTCTGCTCACCCCGGAGTTGTATTTCACCGACGGCCAGATCCTCGAAGAGGTTTATGTTTACGGCTCTTTTACCCAGAGCAAGATGTATAGCCGTAACGTGCGCTGCAGCGATTGCCATGATGTGCACAGCATAAAAAAGGTTAAAGAGGGTAATGCGCTGTGTCTGCAATGCCACAAGGCCGCCATTTACGATACCAAAGTCCACCATTTCCACAAGGGGAAGGGCGAAAAAGGGGAGCCGATCAAATCAAAGGATGGCAAAATACTGTTTGAGGTGGGCACGGGGGCTGAATGTGTCCAGTGCCATATGCCGGAACGACCCTACATGGTCATCGATTACCGCGCCGATCACAGTTTTCGGATCCCGCGGCCGGATTTGAGCATCAAACTGGGCACCCCCAATGCCTGCAACCGCTGCCACGTTGACAAAACCGACCGGTGGTCCGATCAATATATCACCAAATGGTATGGACCCGGCCGCAGGGCCCATTACGGCACCATCCTGGCGGAGGGGCGGGAAGGATCGGCAGATGCGCACAAAGATCTTCTCAAGCTGGCATCAGATCCATTGTATCCGGTCATTGTGCGTTCTACGGCCTTATCGCTCCTGGAAGCATACACCGGCAAAGAAACCAGCCGTGCTTACGAACTGGCATTGCTGGATGATGAAGCCCTGATTCGGCGCACGGCTGTCGATCACATAAATGTTAATGATCCTAAACGCCAGACACAATTGCTAACATCCATGCTTTATGACCCGGTCAAAGCGGTGCGCATCGAAGCGGCCAGGCGGATGACTGAAGTT
>JASFNW010000016.1:0-54562 GCA_050116835.1 Desulfobacterales bacterium | reverse complement strand
AACGGCTCAAATTGTTTAGCTGTTCGGCTGGCCGCCAAATTAATTATGCTGGATATCGTCATACTGGGCATAAATCATAACACCGCTCCGATTGAGCTTCGAGAGTGTATCGCCTTTACAGAGGACCAGTCGAAGTCTGCCCTGCATTCGCTTATGCGAAAGACGTTCATCAAGGAGGCTTTGCTTTTTTCAACCTGCAACCGCGTGGAGGTTCTGGTGGTTACGGACAACAGCGACCGGGCGGTGGCTGAAACCAAAAACTTCATAGCAAAATTTAATAATATCCCGCTGAACCAATTTGAAAACGCTTTATATGTCCACAAAGGCAACGAAGCGGTGCGACACGTGTTTCGCGTTGCCGCGAGTCTGGATTCCATGGTTGTCGGTGAGCCTCAGATTTTGGGCCAGATAAAAGCAGCCTACCGAACCGCTACTGAAGAAAAAACCTCCGGTGTCATTTTGAATCGTCTCCTGCACCGCACCTTTTTTGTTGCCAAAAAAGTCCGTTCCGAAACCGGCATCGGCGATCGTGCCGTCTCCATCAGCTATGCCGCCGTTGAACTCGCCCGTAAAATCTTTGGTGAGCTGGAAGGCAAAAAAGTGTTGCTCATCGGCGCCGGTGAGATGGCTGAATTGGCGGTCGAGCATCTCATCCGCTGCAAGGTCGATCAAGTCATGGTTGCCAACCGGACATTTGAAAACGGTGTTGAACTGGCCACACAGTTCGACGGCCAGGCCATTCGGTTTGAGGAAATCCCTGAAAGTTTAAAAGCGGTCGACATAATCATCAGCTCGACCGGCGCACCTGAATATGTGATTCAGCCCGATCAGGTCAAAGGCATCACTCGTAAACGCAAAAATCGACCGCTTTTCTTTATTGATATTGCCGTGCCCCGGGACATCGACCCGGACATCAACCGACTTTCGAACTCTTATGTGTATGACATCGATGACTTAAAGGGAATTATAGATGAAAACATCGAAGATCGCCAAAAAGAGGCGATTAAGGGTGAACGCATAGTAGATGAGGCTGTGATTCGCTTTCGGGAATGGTATGAAAGCCTGGATGTGGTACCGACCATTATCGCTTTGCGAGAAAAAATAACCGCTATTGCCGAAGCAGAACTGAAAAAAACCCTGCAGGCAAGCATGCTCTCGGAGCAGGAAGCCAAAGCCGTTCGTAAAATGGCCGAATCGCTCATCAATAAAATTCTGCACGACCCCACCCGGTTCTTGAAGCGAAACGGCATGCACGAAAATAAATCATTGTACATTGATTCGGTTCGAAAGCTGTTTAGATTAGATGAATAAAGTTCGTCCGTTGTCAGCCGTTGATTTTCCGTCGAATACTAATTGACGATATCGTTGCTTGGCGTAGCAATCTTGATCAACTATCTGGTTTAATACATACGCCGTGGAAACTTCTGTTCGGTTGCTGCATGAATCATCAGCGACTGCATCGTGCAAACTCATGCATAAAGGTTCGTAGCGAAAGAACAGGGGTCAAGCATATAATATGACGTTAAGGTGAATTCAGCAGGATGCCGTTAAGCTGTGTTGAGGTAATGGGCAGTTCTTTCACAACGACTCCTAATGCATTCAGACAGTGCACGATTGCGCTGCTGATAATTCATTCCTCAACGGACAACGGGCCACAAGCAACGGACCGATAATCCGGAGAATTTATATGAGCAAAACAGCTTTTCTATTTCCCGGTCAGGGCTCACAGAGCGTCGGCATGGGCGCGGAATTTTATCAGGAATATGACTTTGTGCGCGAGATCTTTGACATGGCCGAAGAAACGGCTAAAATGCACATCTCAAAACTTTGTTTAAAGGGCCCGATGGAAGATTTGACCCAAACCGTCAATCTGCAACCGGCCGTAACAGCAGTTAACCTGGCGTGTCTGGCTGTTTTACAAAAAGAAGGCGTTGCTTATGATTTTTGCGCCGGCCACAGCCTGGGAGAATACAGCGCATTAAATGCCGCTGATGTTATATCTGCTGAGAATACCATCAAGCTGGTAAATCATCGGGGTAATCTCATGCATCGCGAATCCCTCAAAAACAAAGGAGCGATGCATGCCCTTGTTGGGCTCCCCATAGCTGAAGTGGAGGCATTGGTCGGCGAAGTTCAGCCGCAAGGCATTGTGTCGGTTGCCAACCACAATAGCGAGCTGCAGATTGTTATCACCGGTTCGCCGGAATCCGTTGAACAGGTGTCAGCGCTAGCCAGCCAGAAGGGCGCCAAAGCCATACCGCTTAAAGTCAGCGGTGCCTGGCACAGTAAGCTGATAAAAGGCGCAGAAGAGGAGTTCAATGCCATTCTTGCGGAAATCGATTTTCATCCCCCTGAAAAAACTCTGGTTTTGAATGTGACCGGCGAAATGGCCACTGAGGCAGATGAGATCAAAGCAGGTATGCAGCGGCAGCTGTGCAGCCCGGTTAAATGGTATGATGCCATGAATACATTGATACAGCAAAAGATAGATACGTTCGTGGAAGTCGGTCCGGGAAGGGTCCTGGCCGGCCTGTTAAAAAAGATTATACCACCGGATTACCCTGCCAAAATCTACAACGCCAGCAACATGAAACAACTTGAAAACCTTCTGAAAGAGAACGCATAACTAATTAAAATAGCTAATTTTTCATTCCATAAAAATCGATTTCACCATAAAACCGAATCGTTAAAATGACGATCATTTGTTGTCGCCGGAGTGTCAAGGTGGTATAATTGGCTAACGCAAAAATAAATTAAGGCTTTACAGGCAAATTGAGTTGTGCTAATGAAAGCAATTTTCGAAAGTCCTTATCAGCACCGGAAAGGCTATAGGTTTGCCTATGAAAAAAAAGGATAAAGAATATTTTAGAAAACTGCTCACAGATTGGTTGGAAGAGCTTTTGAACCAGGCTGGGGATACGGTGTCCGGGATGACGGTACCGAAAGAAAATTTTCCAGACCCGACCGATCGTGCCGCACTTGAAGCTGACCGTAATTTCATGCTGCGAATACGCGATAGAGAACATAAACTGATAAAAAAAATCAAAGCGGCCATCGCTCGCCTGGAAAATGACACCTACGGCATCTGCGAATCGTGCGGTGAAGATATATCATTAAAAAGGCTAAAAGCTCGGCCGGTTACGACTCAGTGTATTGAATGTAAATCCAAAGAGGAGGCGTTAGAAAAGGCTCTTGGATTATAACAACCATCTGGGGATTGATCTTCATATACACTCATCCGCCTCAGATGGCTCCCTGTCGCCGGCCGCAATCCTCGAACATGCCCGGAAGCTCAATCTTGCAGCTATTGCCATAACGGATCATGATTCAATCGATGGAACCAAAGCGGCCCTGAGGAGCGGCATACCCCCTTCTTTACATTTTTTAACCGGTGTTGAGATCAGTGCAGCTTATCCCCCCTTCTTTCCGGGCTCCGGCAGTTTCCATATCCTGGGTTATGGCTTTCGCCCTGACGATCCGTTCTTGAATCAAACGCTTAAAAAACTCCAGGACGTCAGAAAAAATCGTAATCCAAAAATTATCAGGCGTCTGAATGAACTGGGTTTCCCGGTTTCATTGGAAGAAGTCCAGCAAATCGGGGGCGAAGGCCAGATTGGCAGGCCGCATATCGCCCTTGCCCTAAAAGAAAAGGGCTATGTAGCATCCATTGGTGAAGCCTTCCAAAGATTATTAGGGGCCCAAAAGCCTGCATATGTTGGAAAAGAGCGCCTTGGATGCAAGGAAACGATTGAGATGATCCGCGGTGCCGGAGGCATCGCCGCATTAGCCCATCCCGGTCTGCTGGACATTGCAGATGAAACCCAGCTGAAAACACTCGTCAAAAATTTAATGACCACCGGTATGGGCGCAATTGAAGTATATTATCCACAGCACACTGCTGAGCAGACAGCTCAGTTTGTGCGGCTGGCAAAACAACATGGCCTGCTAATGACCGGGGGAACAGATTACCATGGTGCATTAACGCCGGGAATTCAAATGGGATCGGGAAATGGGGACCTGTTTGTTCCCTTTCAGATTTATGAGGCATTAATGGGCGCCTTATCATAAAGTTTTGAATATGGATACAGTCAATTCCAACGATATCGAAAAAAAATTAGGGTATCAGTTTAAATCAAAGGAGCTGTTCGCCGAAGCCTTGAGACACAGCTCCTATGTCAATGAGCAGCCAGTGCCAGACCTGCGGGACAATGAGCGGCTCGAGTTTCTGGGAGACGCGGTCTTAAATCTTATCGTCGGCCATATCTTGATGGAGCGCTATCCACAAATGAAAGAAGGCGAACTTTCCAGAACCCGGGCCAATCTGGTTAATGAGACCCAGCTGGCCGATATGGCGCGTACTATCGGGCTGGGACCTCATCTTCAGCTGGGCAAAGGAGAAATTCAAACCCAGGGCATGGAGAAAAATTCCATCCTGGCCGGGGCATATGAAGCCTTAATCGCCGCTCTTTACCTGGACAGCGGTTACAGAGCCACCTTTAACATCATCGAACAGAATTTTGTGCCCATTCTCGATCAGGTTCAATCGGCAAGCGATAGTTATGACTATAAAAGCCGCCTGCAGGAATGGGTTCAAGAAAAACACGGTGTCATACCCAATTATAAGGTCGTCAACGAAGAAGGGCCTGATCACGATAAAACCTTCTGGGTGTCGGTAAACGTTTTTGGGATCGAAGCGCAGGGCACCGGTAAAAATAAAAAGGCAGCCGAGCAGGATGCGGCTCGTAAGGCATTGGAACAGTTAAACGAGGCGTCGTAATTCAACATCGCTTAAGCTAATTTCAGACTTTATCCGTTTTTTCTTTGGCTGCTGGCTACTTGCTTCTGGCAGTTAGGAACCGGTAACGATATCTTCGTATCAAATCAAAGGGCCTTCGCACTTCAGCGCGCGTTTAAACCCATTGGAAAAAAATGATCGAGAAGTCGCCATTATTGAATGCCCGTGGCCAGATGCCGGAAACCAGAAGCCGGCCCTTGATCATCCCCGTTTTCCTGCCCCACGCCGGTTGCCCCCACCAATGTGTGTTTTGCAACCAGTCATCTATTACCGCTACACATTCAACGCCGTCCGGCAAAGATGTGCGCCAGCAAATCGAAACCTTTTTAAGTTTCCGGCACAAGCAACGCCGATACACTCAGATTGCCTTTTTTGGTGGAAATTTTTTCGGAATACAGACACAGACGATCAATCGGCTGCTAACCGCAGCAACAGAATTTGTGACCGCTGGCCATGCCGAAAGCATTCGTTTTTCGACTCGACCGGATACTGTAGATCGTATGCGGCTGGCAGCTATCAGAGCGTTTCCGGTAACCACCATTGAGCTGGGTGTGCAGTCCATGGATAACAGCGTGCTGAAACGCAGCAACCGCGGCCACACCGCCACCGATACCGTCAAAGCGATGAAGCTTCTCAAGGCACACGAATATGAAGTCGGAGTGCAGATGATGGTCGGTCTGCCGGGCGATGATATTCGGCGTCTGCAGGCCTCGGCCCGTAAGATCGCACGGTTGAAGCCGGATTTTATCCGTATCTATCCGACGGTGGTTCTGGCCGGCAGCCCGCTTGCCACCGATTACCAAAAAGGTAATTATGCTCCCCTGAGTCTCGTGGAAGCGGTTCGACAGGTAAAGGATCTGTACCTGCATTTTAAAGGTAAAAACATTGCGGTGATCCGGATGGGCCTGCAGGCCACCGAAGCATTTGCAGATGATTCTGTCCTTTTGGCCGGACCCTATCATCCGGCTTTCGGGCATATGGTTTATTCCGAAATCTTTTTGGATATGGCCGCTGCTAAACTGAAATCTTTACATTCAACCGGTAAAAACATTACGCTGCGGGTTCATCCACGCAGTGTTTCCAAAATGAGAGGCCCTAAAAACGGGAATATCAAAAATCTTGTTGAAAAATTTGATCTCCAATCGGTTGAAATCATCCCCGACGTATCTTTAAATGAAGACCAGTTGAAGGTGAGTGCCCTCCCTTAAATTTACGACCCAAAATTTTTTAATATCGGGAAACAGCATCTGAGTTTTGCACGACAGGCATAAGCCTGTTACAGTTTGGGAAGGGTATTTTTGATTTCAGATTGCGATACTTTATACCGATCATATAAAATGTGAATGATACCATCAGCCAGGCCAACCTGGGGGACGTAGATTGCTCTGATACCGGACCATTTCATAATCTTGAGATAGATATCCAGTGCCGGAATGATGACATCAGCGCGATCCGGCCGTAACGCCAATTGCTTAATCCGCTCTTCCACTGTGAAATGCTCTAAAAAACGGCGGACTTTAATCATCTTTTTTTCCGTTAGCGGTCTGCCGTTTTTACAGTTTGCCAGACGAAATACCTTGTTAATATTACCGCCGCTTCCAATTGCCGCCATGGTGGTGAATGGAGCGGAGTAGTTTTTCAGCCACTGTTTCATTTTCTTCCAATAAGATTTTGTGACCAGGCCTTCCAGCAATCGGATGGTGCCGATGTTAAATGATCTGGTTGTAATGATTCGACCCCGGGAAAACAGGGTAATATCCGTGCTCCCTCCGCCGATATCCACGTATAAATAAGCATCGTTTTGACCGAACATGTCTGCACTTTTATTCTGAAAAATAAACTCCGCCTCTCTGACACCGTCAATAATATCGATTTTGATATCCGACTCGGCTAAAATTTGATCGCAGATCTCCTGACCGTTTTCCGCCGCGCGCATGGCCGATGTGGCGCAGGCCATCATATCCAGCGGTTGAAAGGCCTCGATCAGGTGTTTGAAACCGATCATGCTCTTGACCAGCTGCGAAACCTTGCGATCTGAAATGTGTTTTTGGGTAAAGGCGTCATCGCCCAGGCGAATGGGCATACGGATCAGCGACATTTTTCTGAACGTCGGCGAATACCCTTCTTCGTAAACACCTGACAATAGCAATCTTACGCCATTTGAGCCGATATCGATAGCAGCAAATCTTAAAAGGGATTCCATGTGAACCTGTGCTCTGAATGATATTTTGGGCTAAAAAAAAGTGGCTGCCCGCCCCTGAGGCATCCAACACGTGAGTAGCATACGACCAAATGAATTCGTTTTTTTATAAATCCACAAATGATATTCTGAGACACGTTTTTAAAAATGTCAAATTCTGTTTGGCTTGATTAGACCGCCTTCACGACTTGAAAGGCCCGAACTCAAAGATCCGCTGAATCTAAATGGATTAAAAATGAACAGGTTGCCGGCTGCCCAATTTTATTGGGGTTGACATTTTATCCGGCTGTCTTCTATTAAGTACGGGTTGGGGGAAATATCTGATTTCACAACCGACGACAGTTCTGAAATCGATCCACAAACCGTCTCGCCGGATCATCAAACGCGCGTTTTTGCCAATTGGAAATTTCCCGCTTTTTCAGTACCAGAAACAAGCGCATCCGATTTGTGATGGACGGGAGAACCATTATGAGCTCTGAGGAACATCAACAAAAAAAAGCGTTGCTTGCCAAAGAAGACCCGCTGAGCGGCATTTCTGCAGCCAAAGATGCGCCCACCGAAAAGACACCAGCAACCGCCAAAAAACCACGAAAAATCGATGTCGATTCACCAGACGCGCTCATCAACCGTGAGTTAAGCTGGCTCAGCTTTGCCCGCCGTGTGCTCGCGCTTGCCGAAGACCCGGATTTACCCTTACTCGAGCGGGTCAAGTTCGCCGGCATCATGGGTATGCTGTACGATGAGTTTGCGATGAAACGGATGGGGGGGCTCAAACGCAAGATCGAGAAACGCAAACGCAAAAAGAAACAAAAACTATCTCCCGATGGACTCAACGCCGAAGAGGAGCTGCAGGCCTGCCGGGAAGAGCTGCAGAAACAGGCTCGCCTCGTTTCTCGTCTGGTGAGCGAAGAGCTGCGACCCGCTTTGGCAGCGGCCGGAATCCCCATTCTCGAATATTCGGAGTTGAGCGACAAGCAGAAAAAGAAGATGCAGCGCTATTTCCTTGATTCGGTGGAGCCTATCCTGACACCGCTGGCCGTGGACGTCTCGCACCCCTTTCCGTTTATCAGCAACCTGGGACTCAACCTGGCAGTGGAGATTCAAGAAACTAAAAAGAAACGTACACGCTTTGTGCGCATCAAGGTGCCGACAAACCGACCGCGGTGGGTGCCCCTGCCCGACAGTGCCGGGTATGTACCGATAGGGCAGGTGATAGCCTCCAACCTCGATCTGCTATTTCCCAAGGCCGCCGATCTAAAGTGTTATTTTTTCCGTGTAACGCGAGTCGCCAAAGATGATCCCTGGGAGCGGACCATTCCGGATTTGGAAGACCCGGAAGCCGATATTATTCCGGGCCGGATCATCGGCATGGTAACCCAGGAGCTGACAGCGCGAAAATTTGCCGGTGTCACCCGTCTTCAGGTCAGTGCCGATATGCCCAAAAAGATGCAGCAATGGATCGCCGAGCAACTCAAAGCGGATCTATCTGAACTGGAAACCGTGGAGGGTTTGATGAGCCTGGCGGACTTGATGCAGTTTCAGGTGGAAGGTTATCCGGAACTGCGCGATCCACCCCATCATCCGGTAACCCACCCCCGACTGCGACGCCTGGATTTTGGCGATTCGGCAGACATCTTCGCCGAGATTTGCAAAGGCGACATTTTGTTGCACCATCCTTACCACAGCTTTGACGACTCCGTTCTGCATTTTTTGCGATGTGCGGCGGTCGACCCGCAGGTGCTGGCCATCAAGCTCACCATTTATCGCACCAGCAGCGACTCGCCGATCATTCAGGCACTGCTGGAGGCGGCGCGCCAGGGCAAACAGGTAGCTGTGCTGGTGGAGATCACCGCGCGTTTTGATGAGGCTCCCAACATTGCCTGGGGCAGAATATTAGAGCGCGAGGGCGCCCACGTTGCCTACGGTGTGGAGCGACTCAAGACCCACGTCAAGTTGGCCCTGGTCGTCCGCGAAGAAGCAAACGGCATTCGCCGCTATGTGCATGTGGGAACCGGAAACTACCACACCGTCACTGCTCGAATTTACGAAGACATGGGCATTCTGAGCTGTGACCCCGAATTGGGCTCTAATGTGGCGTCTTTGTTTAACGAACTGACCGGCGCCACCCCGCCTCCTGACTACGGCAAATTAATTGTCGCCCCTTACCATATGCGCGAGCGTTTCACCGAGTTGATCCATCGCGAAATTCAGCACAGCCAGAAAGGACGTCCTTCCGGTATCTGGGCCAAGATGAACCAGCTCCAGGACGCCCGAATGATTCGCGAGCTGTATCGGGCCGGACAGGCTGGCGTACCCATCAGCCTGAATATTAGGGGTCTTTGTTGCCTGCGCGCCGGAGTTCCCGGATTGTCTGAAAATATAAGGGTTTACAGCACCCTTGGCCGTTTTTTAGAACACTCGCGCATCTATCGGTTCGAAAACGGGGGTGACCCGGAATTTTTTATCGGCTCAGCCGATTGGATGCAGCGCAATCTGAACCGCCGCATGGAAACCATCGTGCCGGTCACCGATCCCAAACTTATATTGGAGCTGGAGGAAACCTTGCAGGTTTACGAAAACGACAACTGCTCGGCCTGGGATATGCAGCCTGATGACAAATACGTTAAGCGACGACCCGGTGAGGACCAAGAGCGACGCGCCGCTCAAGAGATGTTTATCGAGCTTATCGGTAGATAGTTAAAAAATTAAACCATGATCCATAATCTGAAATTCAACCTGCCCGACGGCTATGACGCAAAGCAAATGATTGACCAGCTGGCCGGTCAATATGCCATTACAAAGGCGCCTCGCGTTGACGGCAAACTTGCCCTTTACGATACGTTTGACTGGCGGCTATTCAACAAATCACTCATATTATATTCGTCCGACGACAGGCTGTTTTTACGCAAACTGAAAAAAAGCGGCATTTTGCACAGCACCGAATTTAGCCGGCTACCTGTTTTCATCTGGGATTTTCCAGATGGAGACTTAAAAGAAAAATTGGCACCCCTTATCAAAATGCGTGCTCTTTTGAAGCTCATTGAGGTCCAATCCCGTTCAATGCCATATCTCATTTTAAACGCGGATGAAAAAACCGTGGCCCGCCTGGTTTTTGAAGAAATTCGTCCGGCGCAAAGCCGAAGAAGAGCGGTGCTGGCCAGGCATTTATGGTTGCAGCCCATCAAGGGCTATCCTAAATATGCGCGCCGTCTGTCCAAAAACCTCAAAGAAACAGGTCTGACGCTTGGCACGGAGGATGAATTTTTCTTAACTGTGCTGGCGTCAGCTGACACAGAGCCGGGAAGCTATTCTTCAAAAGTCAATATTCAACTTGACCCTGCAATGCGCTCGGATGAAGCCACTAAGATTATTTTGCGCTTTTTGCTAACGGTCATGCGAACCAACGACGCCATTTTCGAGAAGGACCTGGATACCGAAGTTTTACATGATTTCAGAGTGGCGATTCGCAGGACCCGCTCGGCCCTGGCCCAAATTAAAAATGTATTTCCTCAGCGAACAACGGATCGATTTAAGAAAGATTTTGCCGATGTGGGCAAACGCTCCAACGCTTTAAGGGATCTGGACGTCTATCTGCTGAATCAAAAATCCTATAAAAGACGGCTTCCGGCTGTCTTGCGTGATGACATTGATCCACTGTTTGTGCACTTGCGCAAGAAACGAACCGAAGCTTTTCAGCATGTCTTGCGCGGCCTGCAGTCCAGCAAATATAAAAAGATTATGAAGGATTGGGAAACGTTTTTAAATAAGCCGCCACCGGAATCGGCGTCAGCAGCAAATGCAGAGCTTCCCGTAATTGAGCTGGCCCGCAGCAGAATTTATAAGAAGTTCCGGAGAGTTGTCAAAACCGGAAGCAAAATTCTGGCAAACACCGAAGATGAGCTGTTGCACGCTCTGAGAATCGAATGCAAAAAATTGCGCTATTTGATGGAGTTCTTCGCCAATCTTTTTCCCCGCAAGAAAATCAATACCTTGATTGCTCAGCTGAAGAACTTACAGGACAACCTCGGAGACTTCAATGACCTTTGTGTTCAGCAAGAATATCTTCTGAAGATCGCCACGGAATTGCCCGGCGATCAGCAGCAGCTAAAAAAGACCCTGGTAGCCATCGGTAGCCTGGTTGAAGCATTGAACCGCGAAAAACAAACGGTCAGGGACGCTTTTGCCAGGACCTTCACGGACTTTTCAGCGCCTGCCAATCAGGAACTGTTTAAAGAACTATTCGCTTTAAAGATAAGCAATTGAATATTGAATATTTTAGATTGAATATAATTATCGGGGAATTTTAATGACAACGCTGGCGCTATACAGCAATAAAGGCGGGGTCGGCAAGACCGCCGCTGCGGTTAATTTGTCTTATCTGTCCGCGCGGACGGGTACCAAAACCCTGATTTGCGACCTGGATCCACAGGGATCGGCTACATATTACTTCCGGGTAAAACCCAAGCTAAAGTCCGGACCCAAAGGGTTTGCCAGGGGGGCCAAAGGGGTCTATAAAAGTGTGAAAGGCACCGATTTTGAAAACCTGGATATCCTTCCGGCAGATTTTTCACTTCGCAAGCTGGATGTTCTATATTCGAAACTCGGCAATTCAAAAATACGGTTGAAAAAAATGCTTTATCCCTTTGCGAGTGAATATCGCTTAATTGTACTGGACTGCCCGGTGACAATCGGTATTCTGGCTGAAAACATATTGAACGCTGCTGACTATACCCTCGTGCCCATGATCCCAACCACGCTTTCTGTACGTACGTATCGTCAATTGCTGGCGTTTTGCAAAAAGAAAAAATATGACGCCGCCAGGATTTACCCCTTCTTTTCGATGGTGGACCGGCACAAGAAAATGCACAAAGAGCTGATGCTGAGGGTATCCAGGGATTTTAATGGCGTTTTGAAAAGTTTTGTTCCGTATCTGGCGCAGGTTGAAAAAATGGGAATTTACCGGGCCCCGGTAACTGTCTACGCACCGGGATCACTGGCTTCAAGATCGTATCAAAATTTATGGTCTAAAATTCAAGACAATATCCTTAATCGGTCATAGTTGTTTACGGTAATGCGGTTTTGGGTATCTGCATTATTTGCTCCTGGCTTCTCGCTTCCTGCTGCTGTCAAGGAAGCGGGAGGTCGTTGGCCAGCAGCCAGGGACCAGCAGCCAGAGGCCAGTATCCAGAAAGTATAACTACAGAACCATTGGATGTTGAAATTTTAAACCCGTAGGCTGACCTCTGAACCAGAGAGGAAGGAGCATTGAATGAGTCGATTCGTTATGTTGTCAGG
Organism: Desulfobacterales bacterium; assembly: GCA_050116835.1. Classification (GTDB taxonomy): domain Bacteria; phylum Desulfobacterota; class Desulfobacteria; order Desulfobacterales; family JAHEIW01; genus JAHEIW01. The sequence goes on along the minus strand of JASFNW010000016.1, from coordinate 42,272 downwards.
TCCATCTTGCGTCGGCAAAGGGCCGCTTTACAGTTCATTGCGCCGGTTTTATCCGGATCTGGCAAACAGATTGCAACAGATTGTCCTGTACAACAGCCGTGACCCGCGGCCCGGGGAACAGGAAGGCATCGACTATTATTTTCGTCCGCGAGCGGAAATAGAAGCGCTTGCAAAAAAACCCGGATTCACATCCGCTAATGTTCGGGGGGATTTACAGGCGGTAGAGATCGCCGGTATTGAAGCCATCCTCGCGCAGGACAAGGACGCCTTTTTCGAGGGTAATCCCTTCATACCCGCCAAACTCAGTGAGTTAAACGGGCTCAAGAATATTCCCACCCTCAAAATTTTTCTGGCTCCTCTGTGCCGGGAAGAAATTGAATTCTTCAAAGACCCGCAGCAGCGCATCAGCCTTGAAAAACTGCTGCCCGATATCATGCGAAGAAAACTGCTGCGTCGCGTCAAACGGCAGAAAGTAAATCCATCGTTAAAGGATTTGGAAAACATCGAGCAGCGCGTGGCCAGCGCCATCATCGAGCTGCGGGAGGCCTGGAAATTCGACACCGTCATTCCCACCCATGACGGTGAAGACAGCGAGCACTGGGATGCATTTTATTATCCCATAGGCGATGCGCGCAAAGCGCTGCTGACATTTGCCGCGCTGCTTGAAGGCAAGTCACCCGCTTATGCCGAGCACTGGGAAAAGGATCTGGTGCCTTAAAATTATGCAAACGACACAGGCACGCTATGAGTTTCGCGCATTTGCCCAGCATTTTGGTTTGGCAGAAGAAAAAATGCGCAAGCTCGCTCAATTTGAAAAATACCGGGAAAGCTCGGAAATTTATATCTTGTCAGCGACGAACGAAGTGCACAATATTAAGATTCGCTATGATACGCTGGACATTAAAGTTTTCGTGAAAGAAGAACAGGGCCTGCAGCAATGGCAGCCCAAAATGAAGGTCCAATTTCCTGTGAACATGACAATTATCCGGGATGAGGTGTTTCCGGCGCTAAATGTGACCGTACCGGGATTCAAGCGCCCTGAATATACGCTTGCGCAGTTTCAGCGCGATATCATCCAGGTCCACCCGGCTTTATCGGTCGCCCGGGTATTTAAGCGTCGATTTGGCTATACGATCAACGGGTGCATTAGCGAAATTGCCGAATTGACCGTTAACGGCGCCGCCATAAAAACGATTGCCGTAGAATCTATAGATGTGCAGACAGTATTGCAAGCAAAGGAGATCCTTGGATTGCAGGAATATGAAAATGTGAGTTATCTGCTGGCCATCAAGCGCATACTCGGGATGGCGCCCCTTCCGGAATAAGATCAAAGATTAAGGCAAAACCAGCCGTCCGTTTGCGATGAAAAAAGAGATCATCAATTTGGATAAAAACAATGGCTAGAGAAATCGAAAGAAAGTTCACCGTTAAAGATGGCTCCTGGCGCAAGGCAAAAGGGACGCGCTATCGCCAGGGGTATCTCAACAGTGCCAAAGAGAGAGTCGTGCGGGTCCGCACCGGAAACGACAAAGGCTATCTGACGATCAAGGGCTTAACCGTTGGCGCATCCCGCCTGGAGTTCGAATACGAAATTCCGCGTCGGGACGCCGATCTTTTACTGGACATCTGCGAAAAACCGCTAATTGAAAAAACACGCTTTAAGGTGATCGAAGGCGGTTTTGTCTGGGAAGTTGACGAATTTTTTGGCGACAACCAGGGATTAATCGTTGCTGAAGTTGAGCTGGAAAGTGAGGATCAGGATTTCCCGAAGCCGGATTGGGTGCTCGAAGAAGTCACCGGTGATCCCCGCTATTTTAATTCCAACCTCATTAAAAAGCCGTATAAAATGTGGTAACCGCGTTTTACCATAAAAAAATTGACGCATTGCATTTACAAGCGTTGCTATCGTTCTTAAGTTGAAATCTGTCGGAAATGATAGAATCGGAACCGAAGATACCTGCAGACGTTTTTAAATGTGCGATCAATATAGGGGAGAATTAAAATGGCAAAAAAGATGTGCGAATGGAAGAAAAAAGACGTTTCCAAAGACTTTAAGAAATTCGCCGATATCGTCAGAAATCCAAAATTCGTGTGTAAAAAGTGCGGCTGGGTGGCGACTAAAAAAAGCCATTTGCACAAGCCGGCTACCCTGAAGTAGCAACCGATTCGGCCAGAGCCCGATTCGATGTTATTCGTTACGGGTTAACTGCTTGATAAAAATAGACGTGGGGACGAGACCCGTTCGATTCTCGTATACCGATTGACGATACCTTTACTCAGACGGGGGTGGGAATGAAAAAATGAAAACCCTTTATCTGGTCCGGCACGCCAAATCTAGCTGGAAATATCCCCAGCTGGATGATTTTGAAAGACCGCTGAACAAGCGCGGGCGTAAAAACGCGCCGTTTATGGGTGGCATTCTTAGAGAATTAAAAGTCTCCCCGGACCTTATCCTGGCCAGCCCGGCTAACCGAGCCGCCATGACCGCCCGGACTATTGCCGCTGCGCTCGATTACCCGCTTGAAGATATCCACTACAGTGAGGCCTTGTATGAATTCGGCGAAAAGGCCCTGATCGATGTTGTCAAAGAAATCGACGATGATGTGAACCAGGCCATGGTGGTCGGTCATAACCCGGCAACCAATAGCCTGGCCAATTATATCGGCGACCGGTCTGTGGGCAATATTCCCACCTGCGGCGTATTTTGCGTAGAACTTGATATTTCGTCATGGGAAAAGATAAGCGCTCACTGCGGTAAGGTAAAATTCTTTGAGTATCCCAAAAAGCATCGGTCTTAACTTCAGTTCTCTTTTTCTAAACTATCCGTAATCGCCAGAAAGATATCCGTATCGCGCACGACGCCCACCGCTTTACTACCCTCATAGATCGGCAGAACGCTAATTTTGTTCTGAACGATTGTTTTCAATCCCTCCGCCACGGTGGCAGACGCATCAATCGCCCCCCGGACCTTGAGCATGATGTCCGCGACCATTATTTTTTTCCCCAGTCCGCCGATTTGCGGAAAATAATTTTTGAGAAAACTTTTGAAGTCCAAAATTCCCAACAACTTCTGATTTTCATCCGTGACCAGGACGACCCGAGGGCCCGCAACAGTGTGCATGCCGCCATCCAGTTCAAAAAATGATTGCCGCAATGAAAGTGCCGCTTCCCGCAAGGTGGCGTCCGGGCGAACGGTTGCATAATTTTCGATCGGAATCATTCGTTCTTTGATTGTCTGATCTAATGGCATGGCTTTTCCCCCCTTCTCTGGATAAAGGATGGCTGATAGGTAATTTACTGATTACTGTTGAATTGCCCGGGTTTGATACGCAATGGAGAAGTACAAACAGGATTATTTATAAACCATTTGAAAATATTGGACGCGATCTATGCTGCCAGGCCGTTCGGGATGCCTCCTGTTACCCGGGCAGTTCCGTGGGTTTCAATAAATTTTTTTCGAGTAATCTGATTTCCTCAATACCTGATATCAAAACGTTGGTATCGGTTTTAAGCTCTTTTTCAGGGATTCGATTTTCATAATCTATTTGGGATAAAATATGCTTGATGCAGTTAAGTCGTGCCAGTTTCTTATTGTCGGAGCGAATGATCGTCCAGGGCGCCAGGGTCCGGTTGGTCTCGTTGAGCATCTGGAATTTTCTGACGGTATAATCATCCCACAGGTCCTGAGCCATTCGGTCCACCGGGGAAATTTTATACTGTTTTAACGGATCGGTTTCGCGCGAATCAAAGCGGCGCAGCTGTTCATCTTTGGAAACAGAAAAGAAAAACTTGAATAATTTAATACCGTCTTTGACAATCATCTCTTCGAGAAAGGGGACATCTTTTAAAAACCGCTTGTTTTGCTCATCGCTGCAAAACCCCATCACAGGTTCAACCATGGCGCGATTATACCAACTGCGGTCGAAAAGAACGATTTCGCCGGCTGCCGGGAAGTGTTGAATATAGCGTTGAAAATACCACTGGGTGCGTTCCTTGTCGTTGGGTGATAAAAGAGCCACGACCCGCGTGCCCCGCGGATTCAGATGTTCCGTAATCCGTTTAATCGTGCCGCCCTTGCCCGCGGCATCCCGCCCCTCAAAAACGGCTATGATGCGCATGCCTTCTTTCTTGACATGTTTTTGCATCTTCAAAAGTTCGATTTGCAGCTTGTGCAGCTCCTCTTCGTATTGGAGGGTGAATTTTTTAACCCATACCGCCTGACGTTTTTTCTTTTTGGGCTTATCTTTATTTTTAAAGGCGGTGTGCTCGGATAATTTCTTCTTCAGCTTTTTGGGTTTATCTTTCTTTTTCGCTTTTTTTTCGGCTTCCGCATGAGATGCATCATCGCCCTTTGCCAGGATATGTTCAGATGATTGCCCAATGGGATCTTTGTGTTCGGATTTATTTTTACTTTCTTTGGCCATGTCTTCCCCCTCCGGTTGTTCGGTAAATGGAAATCCCAAAGCCAAGCCTTTGCTTTTGTGAAACCAGGGATCACACCAGGGATTTTCCGTATTTTTTTTGCTGTTCTTTCATCAGCTTTAATTCTTTGTCTCCCGGAATCACAATTTTAGGATCCGGCTTAAAACTCAGCTTACGGTTTCGGCCTCTGTAGCGCACCGAATTCAAAATGAGCTTCATGGTTTCCCGCCGGGCCAGATGTTTGTCATCGGATCGAATGACCCACCAGGGAGACTTTTTCGTGTGCGTCTTTTTCAAGAGCATGAATTTTTTTTCGGTAAATTCGTCCCACAGGTCCTGGGCCTGCAGGTCCACTTCCGACAGTTTCCATTGCCTTAACGGATCGTTCTTCCGTCGTTCGAAGCGCCGTGCCTGTTCCTTCTTGCTGACTGAAAAATAGAGCTTGAGCAGCAAAGTTTTACCGTCGTCTTCGAGGAAATTTTCCTCGTAGGCGTTCACTTTTTTCATAAAACGATTATATTGCTTCCTCGTGCAAAACCCCATTACCGGCTCGACCAGGGCGCGGTTGTACCAGCTTCTGTCAAACAATACGATTTCTCCCGCGTACGGAAAGTGTTCAATATAACGCTTGATATGCAGTTCTGTTTTCTGGTTTTCGTTGGGTTTGCCCAGCGCCACCACGTGATAGCGTTTTTCATTCATATAGCGGGTGACCCGGCGGATGGTACCGCCTTTGCCGGAGGCATCCCGGCCGTCGAACAGGATTACCATTTTTTTGCCGGTCCGCTCCAGATGGCGCTGCATTTTAATCAGCTCGGCCTGATAGGGTTTCAACTCCTCTGAATTATAAAATTTCTCGAGTACCGCCTGAACGATTTCTTCCTTGTCTTTCTTATCGAGGACCTTCAGGATCTTCTGCAGGCGTTTGTCAGGCTTCACGCCTGAAAATTTCGATTCGACTTTTTTGAGCGTTTCTTTAACAACCGCTGTCGTCGATCCCGGCTCCCTTTCGGCCGCGTAATCACTCCTGTTTTCGGCTGCATCTGTGGTTTTCATACCAACCCTAATTTTATTTTAAATTTATTACCAATCCCTATTTGTAATATGAAACGGTCAATTTAATTTTTTGCCGACTCTGTACATCTTCGCATATATATCCGGCAGTTTGTTTTCTTTCAAGCTACGGACCACCTTTTCGACCGCGTAGGGAATTCGGAAATGCTCCACGGCGATCTTCCCGGAAGCCACCTTAAGGATCGCAAAGGAGGTCCGGGGATCACCGTCAAACGGTCGCCCCACACTGCCGGGATTGATAAAGTGCACCCCATCGACCATCCGATAATAGGGAACATGGGAATGGCCCATAATCTGAACCGGGTAAGCTAAGTTCCCGGCCAATTGCTGAAATCGGCGTTCAGGGGCAGTCGGAAACAATTCTTCATCCGGATCTTCCCGGGTCCCGTGGAATATTCCGATGCGAACCCCGCCGACCTTGATATCGGTTTGTTTGCGTAATGATTTCAGATAGGTGATATTTTCGGGTTCTAAATTTTCAGACGTCCAAAAATACATCACCCGCTTTTCGTTTTTACCGGGCTTTTTGAGCTTCTTGCCCTTTAAAATTCTTAAGACTTTCCGATCTGTATTGCCCCGGATGCAGACGGCATTTTTGCGCTTGCGAAACCATTCGATCGTTTCGTTGGGAAAAGTGCTGTATACGGTAAAATCACCGGTATTAACAATCCAATCGAACCGATCCGGTTGAATATAGGCTATGATCGCTTCCAAGGCCGGATAATTGCCGTGAATATCTCCCAGTAACAGTATTTTTGTCATTCAAGAGCAGGCCTTATTGAGCATCCTGGAAAACGATTGAATTTCCTTAGATACTTTTTGATATATTTTCTTCTTTGGTTTTTTGCGCACATTTTTCAGGGTTGTACTCAAAGCATTGGTATTTTTAATGATCTTTTGGGTCCTTTTTTTGGAAAGCTTATGGGCGTTCTCATTCAAACGGTTCAGATGGGCTTTGAGCGTTTTGGATTTTTTCTTAAAATCGATATAACGTTCAAGGTACTTTTTTTTGTCCAGGGGCTTTAATTTTTCACTGGCCTGCTTTAAGCGTTTTTTGAGCACCGTAATCCTGTTCTTTAGGATCGGATCAACCGCAGCTGTTTTCTTTTTCTTAGCAAAAGCAGCTTTCGGGTCTGACTTAGCGGATTTTTTCTTGCATAATTCCGTGGCCGCGGCCCTGATCAGCTTTGCATGACGATCACCGATGCTATTTATCCGAATCAACTTGTCCAGAGGTATTTCAGAAAGCTGCTTTATGGTATTGATGCCGGCATCGTTGAGTTTTTTCATTCGTAACGCGCCAATATGTTTCACCTTTGTGAGATCGTCTTTTTTCATCAGGCTCGCCTTTTACAAGGACCCAATTTATCAACCGGATTTAACGCTGCCGAACAGCCAGGCCTCATCTGGTTAAAAACAATAGCGTATCAAAAATATCGTATTTACCCATCGATCGGAAGGCCGACCGATTTTATCCCGGCACCGTCGGGTCAGGCACAAAATTGATGCGCATCGCATCGGCATCTAAATCCAAAAATATCGCTGCTGTGGGAAATAATAGGCTGAAATGAAAGCAAAATGAAGGGCCGGGTATATTCCTCCGCTGCTGAACACTGGCTTAGGCTTTTGGTATCATGTCGATGGGCCATAAGCACCTCGGGAGGGATCGTGTTTGCGAATCGAATGATCTGTTATAGCTTTAGCCGTCAAAAATTGTCAAGCTGAAATAACAGATCGATTTTGTTAAAAATTAATTGGTTATCATTTGCTATCTAAAATTTGCATCGATTTATAACTTAAGGTGTTCAACAAGGCTTTTGTTAAAAAATCCAAAACTCGTTTCTAGAATTATTAGAAATAAAACCGGCTTTTAGGGCTTTAGATCTTGTCCGAGGGCAAGGCCTGAGCCGGTTCGAAAGCGGAGCGTACACGATCGTACGTGAGCATTTCGGACCGGCTCATAACGCAGCCATCGGGCAAGAGATGATGCCCTAAAAGCCGGTTTTAGGGGAGTCTGACGACGAGTACCGGCACCTTGGACCTTCGAATCACCCGGCGCGCGGTGCTGCCCAGCATCACATCTTCCAGTGTTGAATGGCCGTGGGTTCCCATGACAATCAGATCGCAATTGCATTCCTCTGCGCTTTTGATAATTTCTTCGACCGGATTTCCCCGCTGGACAATTACATCATCGGTGGTAAACCCATCTCCCGCCTGCGCCTGCTTTACATCTTCGCTGAATTGATGCAGGGCTTCTTTAACGGCCAGATGTTCCCGTCTTTTGCCGATCAGGGCTTCTTTGGCCTCATCCATTTGCTCTGATTTGATTTGCTGCCAGCGCTCCTCGCTGATATAGCCGATAACCGTCTGATCTAACATAGCCGGTACTTCCGGCAGCACATGAATCATGGTGATGCCGGCGTTATAAAGGTTGGCCAGACTTACTGCGTAAGCAAAGGCATAGCGGGCATTTTCAGAAAGATCGGTGGCATACAGTATTTTTTTGACGTCCACTTGGGGTAGGTTCATTTTTCTGCCTCCGAATGTATAAAATAGAAAATCTTAGTTGACCGGCGCCTTCTTTAACATGCCTTTCAAAGGCTTAAACCAGATACCGCTCAAAATCCAGGAGTACGCGTAGGTACCGATAATGATCAACACAAATGCTTTAACGATATCCCAGGCGCTGCCGTTTAAGGAAAAACCCGGGACATAGCCGAATAAAAACGGCCCCAGATACAAAAACTTGGCAAATTTAAACGAGGTAAAGGCCGTTTTCCACATATTGGCCTTGGCAATCGTGGCGCCGGCAAAAGCGGCGATACACACCGGAGGGGTGATGTTGGAATCCTGCGACAGCCAGTAAACAATCATATGGGCTGCGATCTCATTGACCCCCAAATGGATCAGCGCCGGAACGGCCACCACCGCGGTGATCAGGTAGGCGGCGGTTACCGGGACCCCCATCCCCAGCACCAGGGAAGCTAGGGCAATCAGAAAAATCGTTAAAACCAGAGACCCGCCGGCCAGTTCGATCACAATATCGGCAAAGGTGAGCACCAGGCCGCTGTAAGTGAGCACACCGATAATAATGCCGATAACCCCCACGGTGGCGCCGATTTTGAGGCTGTTTTCAGCACCCGTACGGGAGGCCTCAACAAAGCGTATCAGTTCGGCTTTGACATCCGCTCCTCTGGATCTGCGGTAAAAGAACAAAATGATGGAGAAAACCAATCCATAGAGCACTAAAAGCCTCGCCGAAAATACTTTTTCCACAAAAGCCATGCCGGATTTTCCCATCAACGGTTTGATGATCCAGGGTATCAGCAACCCGCCAACGAGCAGAAAGGCGGCTATCCAAAAAACCGTTGGATCGATTCGCGTTTCTTTGGTTTTGAAGCTAACCGCGACACAGGTGGCCAAACCCAGGATGGCAGAATAGGCGGGCGAATAACCGGTGAGCATAAAAATCGTAATGACGATCAACGGAAGTGTATACGGCCATTGTGTTTTCAAAATTTCCATCGCGCTGTGTTCGCTTTTTTCGCCCTTGATATTGTGCATCTTGGCTTCAAAGTGCACCATCATAAACACGCTGAACACATACATGAACGCCGGAAAAATGGCCACCAACATGATTTTAGAATAGGGAACCCCGGTCAACTCGGCCATGATAAAGCCGCCGGCACCCATAATAGGGGGCATGAACATGCCGGAAATGGAAGCCGCCGGCTCGATGCCGCCGGCCACATGAGGTCTGAATCCGGCTTTTTTCATCATGGGGATGGTAAAGGTGCCGGTGGAAACCGTGTTGGCGATGGCACTCCCGGATATGGAGCCGAACAGCCCGCTGGCGATGACCGAAACTTTGGCGGGCCCACCGATCCGGTGGCCCACCGCCGCCAGCGGATAATCGATGAAAAAGCGCTGGGCGCCGGACTTTTCCAGAAAAGCCCCGAAAAGAACAAACAAGATCACATAGGTGGCCAGGACATTGGCCATAATGCCGAACACGCCGTCGCTTTTGTAGAATATGCTGGTGCAAACCGCCGGGAAGGTGTCGCCCGCATGGGCGAAAAGGTCGGGAGCCAGATAGCCGTATACGGCGTAAATCAACATCAGCGCCCCGATAACCACAAAAACAGTGCCCACCACCCGCCGGGCCAGCTCGATACCGATCAGAACCCCGATCATGGCAACAAACATATCGAATTGCGTCTCGGCGCCGGTGCGGTAGTTAATGGCTTCAAAGTTGAGGATCCAGTAGCCGATGCTGAAAATCGATAAAAAAATCAGCAGGTAATCGACGACGCGCAGCCATTTGTTTTTGGATCTATACAGCAGAAAGACCAGCACGTAGGTGATGATCACGTAAATCCCGCGGTGATACTGGGTGGCCGCAGGTTGCACAACAGCCGAATAGGAGTAAAAAAGGACCAGCGCGACGGCTAACACATCAAATACTATTTTTTCGAATCGATTTAATTTGTCGTACACTTTTTTACCCCCCTTTATTTAATATGCCATCTCCGCCCGGCCTTGAAATGCAAAAAAAGGAAGATTTTGACGCTGTCCACCGAATGGAATGTGAGATATGGGATAGACAGCATCGCTGGCTCACTGCGCTATACCCATATCTCACGTTTTATATCAAGCGGAAAAACCGCTGTACCTGTAAATAAAACCGCATGACGATTTTATTTCAGCATGCCTTTTTCTCTCCAGAATTTCTCGGCCCCGGGATGAAACGGGGTAACGATGTTGGTGGCACCGGTCTGCAGGCTCATGTTTTTGAAAGTCTTTTTCTGTTCGTACATGTGCTTGAGGCCTTCATCGCTGTACATCATGGAAAGCAGTTCGTAAACAACTTCCGGGGAAACTTTGGTATTGGCCACCCACAGAGCACTGTCCTGAAAGGAGGGTGTCTTATAATCTACGCCCCGGTAAGTGCCGGCCGGAACCGCCAGTTTGCCGAAATAGGGATACTGTTTGTAAAATCCCGAGGCTTCAGCATCGGCATTCAGGTCGACCAGGGCAATGTCATTGGTCTGGGCTGCCATAATCACCGCGCCACTCGGAAATGCAGTAAACAGCCAGAAGGCATCCAGCTGGTTGTTACCGAAAGCCGCGGCAGCATCGTTATAGCCCATGGCGTTGCGCTCGATCTTGTCCCAGACACCCATATGAGTGAAGAACAGCTCGCAATTGGCAAAAGCGCCGGAGCCGGCATTGCCGACACCCACTTTTTTGCCGACCAGGTCTTTGACGCTTTTGATGTCAGAGTCTGCGCGAACCACCAGCTGGGCCGGTGCGCCATATAACCAGGCCACTGCCATCACATTTTCATATTTTTTGGGATCGTTTTTCATCTTGCCGTTGCGGCCCAGCCATACATGTCCGGAATAGACCACGCTCATTTGCTGTCTGCCGGCGTTGGTCTTTCTCAAGTTTTCAACCGAGCCAGCAGAAGTTTGGGCCTTGAGTGAAAAATTCGGACTGGCTTTAACCGGTTTATAGACCTGGATGCCGTTGGCAACCACCTGGAAGGTTCCGCCGGCCGGTCCGCCGCCGAATATGATTCTTTCTTTGGCAAACGCACTTCCGGAAAACGCCAGGGTTAATACACAAGTTGCAATCAGAATCGTAAACAATTTGTTTTTCATTGATATCTCTCTCCAAAAATAGCGGTTAGCCTACGTTTTTGCACCATGCCATCCGTTAGCCCGGCCGGCCTGATGCGCCATTATCGTCTTGTTCGTCATAGATTCAATCAGGCTATTATTTTAAAACCACCTCCTTTCAATTTTGTGGTGTCATCACAAACAATGAGCAACCCCAAAATTTTAGCCTTTGGAGTTGCCACATGACGGACTATTTTTATTTGAGGGGCAAAGCAAATTCGGCGGTCGCATGTTCCCGGGGCCAGACACACTCAAATTGACCATTAATAATTTGCAAAACTTGAGTCGGCAGACTGTTTTGCCTTTCAAAATTTTCATATGTGGTAAACTTCACCGGACCGAAAAGCGTCGTCAAATCCGTTTGGTCCAGGGCCTTTCGGATACCCGCAGGACTGAATGTATCGGCTCGTTTTAAAGCATCTGCGGCCACCAGCAACGCCGAATAGGCTTCGGCGCCATGATAATCCGGCGAGCTTCCGTATGTTTTTGTATATTGATCGTAATATTCTTTTGTCCCTGGATATTGCACACAAGGCGTCCACAACGTAGCGGTCAGCAGATAGTTGGCGCTGGCACCGGCTGCGGTGATAAATTTTTCGCTGGTAAAGCCGCCGGCCCCACCGGAAAGCAATGAGTTGATTTTTGCAGCTCGAATATTTTTGACCAGCATGGCTCCATCCTTGAGGTAGGAAACCATGTAAACCACATCCGGTGGATTGTTTTTCAGGCGTTGCACAATGCGATTGAAATAGTCCGGCTTGAGTCTTTCTTTGTGATAGGGCTCGATCGCACTCAGCTCGATATCGTTTCCCCGGCAGAACCACATCATCCGCATAGCGCCGCTGGTACCGTAAGGGCTGTTTTCATATACGATGGCCATTGATTTGGGCTTGATTTTACTCAGAAAAAAATCCTCCAGTCCGCTGGTGTAGCCCTTCGCCGGCGGATTCAGTCGATAAATATTTTTCCATTTTCTCTGCGTGACGCGGTCGTCGGCAGCAGTGCACACCAAAAAAGGCCGATCCAGCTTGTTGGCCATTCTGGCCATGAACAAGGTGTTGCTGCTTTGATAGCCGCCCACCAGCATGACAGCGCCGTTTTTTTCGACCAGGTCAATAATCGCTTTTTCGCCGGGTTTGGGTTTACCCTGGTCGTTGGCGTACACCAGCTTTAAAGGGCGACCGTTGATTCCGCCTTCCTTGTCGATGGCCTCCAGGGCCATTTCAAAGGAATTTTTCATCATGGTGGCATACGTATACGCCTCTGAATGCGGGATGCCGATGACCAGAGGTTCAGCGGCAGACACGGTTGCCGGAACGGCTGGATTTAAAGCCAATGCGGACAGGATGACAATACAAAATACTAATTTTAATATCGGTTTCATAATCCACCTCCGATCACGGCCGATAAGGCAATTAGCAGATCAGTGGAAAACAACCTTACGGTTGGCGCTTCAAGGACGACCCATTCCCCTGACATGCAACCAACGCTATTTAAAAGCAAAATAGCCATTGAATGAAAGTGATCCTATCCGCCGTCATTCAACAATAAAGGTGGGGTGAATATCGATGCCAGTCAGCACAGAAAGGGCTATTTGCAACAAACAAGGTGTTAAAACCTACAAGCAAGCGGAAAAACTGTCAATTAGAGGATTTCTGATTTTATTGTCAGAATATTTCTTACATAAGACTTTATTTGTCGGCAAGCAGTTTGAAAGCATTTGCCATCAATCAGTGGTTGGTGTAAATTGAGAGGTCAAATTTACCATCATATCCTTGAAGCAATTGCCGGAAATGGCTTTTGCGGCTTTTGCGTCCGGAAACGCATGTCATGAAGCTACGCCTCATTTTAATCGTTTTGTCTTTGTTGGCTTTTTTATCGGCCTCCACCGGTGGGTATCTGTACTATTCTTTTTTGAAAGAATCCGCCCTTAAAGAAGCCGAACGACAGGCAGATATGCGCCTGAGGACCATCAAAAAAAATCTGTCCATCTTTTTGGCTGAAAACGTCAAGCCTGTTAAAACCCTGGCGGGCATGCAGTCACTGCAGTTTGCTCTGATTCAGCCCGACGCGCAAAATCTGGCGGCTGCCAATACCACCCTGGACCACTTCAAGAAAACGCTGGCTGCCGATGTGTGTTATCTGATGGACCGCAACGGCAACACCATAGCCTCAACCAATCGGAATGCCCCCGATAGCTTTGTCGGCCAGAACTTTGCTTTTCGACCCTACTTTAAAGATGCCATTTCAGGTAATCCCGGCACCTATCTGGCTCTGGGCACCACATCCGGCAAACGCGGCGCCTATTACAGTCATCCTGTGTATGCGGAAAACAAAGACGCCCCTGTCGGTATTGTGGTGATCAAAGCTTCTATCGAGTTAATTGAAAGCCAGCTGGGGACCGAATCGGATGAAATTGTGCTGGTCAATGACCCTCACGGGGTTGTTTTTATTTCTAACCGCAAAGAATGGCTTTATCACCTGTTGTGGAAATACAATCAGAAAAATATTCCTTTGATCGAACAATCCCTGCAATTCGGAACCGGCCCCTGGAAGTGGACCGGGCTGAAATACAGAGATGACCATATCCTGGACCGTGACGGCAATGCCTACCAGATCCAGGTGGTGGAACTGGGATCAAACTATCCGGGCTGGAATGTAGTGCATTTGCGCAGGCTGGATGCCATCACACAGACGGTCATCGAGCCTTTGATAAAAACAACCGGTCCCATTGTGCTGGCGCTATGCGTGCTGATCGGCATTGCGGTTTTCTTTTTATACCGTCAGGCCAGCCATGAAATCCAGCAACGCCGATCAGCGGAAAGGGCGCTGCGCAGCAGCGAGGAACGCTTTCGATCCTTGTATCATCGCACGCCGGCCATGTTGCACTCTATCGATCCGGAAGGCCGCCTTGTCAGTGTCAGTGCCTACTGGGCGGAGGTTATGGGCTACGAGCGCGATGAGGTCATCGGTCGCAAGCTAACCGACTTTTTTGCGCCGGATTCCCGAGAATATGCTGAAACCAAAGTCATCCCTGAATTTTTCAAAACCGGGTTCTGTCAGGATATCCCCTATCAATTTATCAAAAAAAATGGTGAAAAAATCGACGTGCTGCTTTCAGCCATTGGCGATCGCGACGCCAGCGGCAACATCATACGATCTTTAGCCGTCTCAATTGATGTCACTCAGCGAAATCGCGCCGAGGAAGCCTTAAAACAGGCCAAAGAAGAACTCAGTATCTACTCCAGAGATCTTGAACGTCTGGTTCGCAAGCAGACCGAGGAAATAACCAATATATTAACCTTTACACCGGCGGTCGTTTATATCAAGGATAAAGCCGGGCGCTACACCCTGGTCAACACCCGCTATGAAGAGTTGTTCGAGGTCCGTAACACGGATATCCGCGGCAAAACCGATTATGATATATTACCGCAAGACGTCGCCGATCAGTTCCGCACCAGCGATGCGCAGGTTTTAAAAGAAGCGCGCTCTTTGCAACTTGAAGAGCATATTCGGCAAACTGACGGATTGCACACCTATCTGGCAGTTAAGTTTCCGATTTTTGATGAATCCGGCGCCATTAGTGGCGTCTGTGGAATTTTGAACGATATCACTGCAGTCAAAAAAGCCCAAACCCAGTTGCGCCGTCTATCCGGCAGCATTATGGCCAATCAGGAAAAGGAGCGCACCGCCATAGCTCGGGAACTGCACGATGAACTGGGGCAGGTACTGACCGCACTACGAATGGATTCGGTCTGGATGCATGAGCGCTTGGGAAAAACGGACCCGGAAGCTGCCGAGCGCGCCTTGACAATGTGCAGGCTGATCGATAAGAACATCGAGGACGTGCGCGGCATGGCGTTTCGTCTTCGGCCCGGCGTTCTCGACGATCTGGGTCTGGTGGACGCGCTGGAATGGTATACGGCTGATTTTGAAAAACGCACTGAAATTGCATGTGTATTCGAACACAAAGACATCCCCCTTTTAGACGAAACGGTATCAACCGCTGCCTATCGAATTGCTCAGGAAGCATTGACCAATGTTGCCCGGCATGCTGCGGCCAGTAACGTCGAGGTGGCCCTTAAAACCCAAAATGGTTTTTTGACACTGGCCGTCGTCGATGATGGTCAAGGATTTGATGCGCGGCATCTGTCTGACTCCGAAGGACTGGGGGTGGCCGGCATGCGCGAACGGGCCACACTGGTGGGGGGCTCCCTGGATGTCCAGTCGCAACCCCAAAAAGGAACCCGGGTGTCCTTTAAAGTTCCCGTCGGTGGGCAACCGGGTAGTTAGGCTGGCAATGCCGGGATGATAAATCTATTGAATATCGAAAATTGAATAATGAATATACAATCTTCAATTTATTACTAATTACCGGATCTCTGACGAGGCGATAAATTTGATAAAGGTTTTATTGGCCGATGACCACGGCATTGTACGTGCCGGACTGCGCCGCATCGTGGAAGAAAGCGGAGACATGCAGGTTGTTGCTGAAGCTGACGATGGTCGTGAAGCCATTCGGCTGGTCCAAGAAACAGGGCCGGATGTAGCGGTCATCGATATATCCATGCCCGGACTGGATGGCTTGGAAGTTATCAGTCAGCTGCAAACCCGCCACCCGAAATTGCCGATTCTGGTCCTGACCATGCACGAGGAGGGACAGTATGTGGTTCGTGCCATTCAGGCCGGGGCTATGGGTTATCTCACCAAACAATCCGCACCGGAGCAGTTGGTAACGGCAATCCGCAAAATCCATGATGGGCAACGCTACATCACGGATGAGGCGTCCGAAGCTCTGGCGTTGCGGGTGGCAAAAGGGTCAGATGGTAAATCCCTCCTGGACTCTTTATCCATGCGAGAATTGCAGGTGTTACGCCGCCTGGCCATGGGACAGACCAACCGCGAAATCGCTCATGCCTATCATATCAGTATCAAAACGGTAGATACCTATCGAGCACGCCTACTCAAAAAGCTCGGATTGCGCAACAACGCGGAGTTATCCCGCTTTGCCATGCAAAATCAATTGATTGAGCCTTGATCTTGGCCGGGATTTTTCAGCATTTGTCGTGCAATTATACCGCTTGTCATTAGAATGTTCCCAAAAAAGGATGGCGGCACACTTGCTGTCGCAAAAAAACGGTCTGCAATCGGAACGTTTTTTTGACAACGACCATAAAATTGCAATGAGAGGAAAACAAGCGTGGTGAAAAAAGCGGCCATTATCGTCCTGTTCAGCGGGATCATGCTTACCACTGCCCTTGCCGCTGGACCGATTAAGATAGGGGTATTGTTGCCGCTGACCGGCCGTAACGCCGCTATCGGGCGGATTCAAAAAAACGCAATCCTGACGGCTACCGCCGAACTCAACGACCGCGGGGGAATCAAAGACCGCAAACTTGAACCCATTCTGGCGGACACAAAAGGCAACCCGGATGGGGGACGGGTTGCTATCAGAACGTTAATCCAAACGGACAAAGTCCCGGTGATCTGCGGCGGCTTTTCAAGTTCAGCAACCTGGGCAACCAGCGCCATCGCCCAGCAGAGCAAAGTACCGTTTGTCGTAACCAGTGCATCAGCAGACAAAATTACCGAGCAGGGCTGGACATATGTCTTCAGGCTGAATCAACCCCTCGGTGAGCGCCTGGAAGCCCTGGCTTCGTTTTTATCAACGACGGCTGCTGACATAAAATCAGTTGCAATCGTACACGCAACATCGCTTAGAAGTTCTGCTGCGGCTCGGCGTTTTTTTAAAAGGGCTGCTTCACTGAACCTGGAGCTGGTGGCCAGGCAGCGGTTTGAAACCAACGCCAATAATGTATCAGAGACACTCGCCCGTGTTCAGGCCAAAAATCCGGATTTAATTTATGCCGTCACAGACGATGTCGACAGCGCTGCTTGGCTGGTGCGCCAATCCAGAGCGCTCAAGCTGAATCCGAAACTGTTTGTCGGCGAGGGGAATGGATTTGATCATTTCACTTTTGTATCGCGGGCCGGACAGGCGTCCAACCTTATTGTCACCACCGCTTTATGGACACCTTTAGTGCCGCACCCCGGCGCGGCCGCATTCAATCAGAAATTTATAGACCGTTACAAAACCGCACCCGGGCGCTATGGGGCGGAAGCCTATACCGGAATGATGGTCATCGCCGGAGCCCTCAAGCGGGCCCGGAAATTAACACCTGCAAGGATTCGCGATGCGCTGTCGCGCACGGATATGATGACGCTGCTGGGGCCCGTCAAGTTTGTGGCCTATAATAAAAAGAGCCAGCAGAACAAGCTGCCGACTTATCTGGTTCAGTGGATCAACACAAAGCAGGAAATCATCTGGCCCCAAAAGTTTGCAACCCACAAGCCGATTTACCCCGCCCATCATGCTTCAGAGGACAGAGGTCAGGGACAAGCAGCCAGTCGCCAGAAGCACGTATCGCACAGCGGTACTATAGATCTTTTTTGAAAAACTCGCCGGTATTCGCAATCTCTCCTGGCTTTTTACTGTATTCGGTGGGCTCGGTGCCTTCCTTAAAGCAGGCAAACACCGTTTCTTTGGATTCGGGAATCGGCAAAAGCCCGGTTTCAGCGTCTATCTGGGTGAAAACGACGCCTTCGGGCACCTCGAATACTTTAGCAGGCTTATCGGCTAGTATGCGCTGCATGAACCCCAGCCATATCGGACTGGCGGCGCGGGAGCCGGTTTCGGATTTACCCAGCGGGGCTTCATTATCAAATCCCACCCAGGTGCCGGTGATATACTGGGGGGTGTAGCCCATAAACCAGGCATCAAACAAATTGTTGGTCGTGCCGGTCTTGCCCGCCACAGGCCGATTCAGCGCCTTGACGCGCCAGCCGGTCCCATACTTGACCACACCTTCCAGCAGATTCGTCATGAGGTAGGCGGTGGTTTCGTCGATGACTTTAACCCGTTCGGGTGCCAGCTCTTCAAGTACGTTGCCGTTGCGGTCTTCAATTTTGGCGATAAAGACAGGGTCGATCAAATATCCCCGATTGGCAAACACAGAATAGGCCTTGGTCAACTCAAGCAGCGACACGCCCGAAGACCCCAGGGCAATTGAAAGATCCTTGCTCAAATCTGAAGTAATTCCGAGTTTATGGGCATAGCCAATGGCATAGTCAATGCCGATATCCTGCAAAATTTTAATGGTCACAACATTACGTGACTTGGCCAGGGCATCCCGCATCAGCGTGGGACCAAAAAATCGCTCTTTGTAGTTTTTAGGTTTCCACGTAAAATCCCGTTCTTGGTCATCATACACGATGGGCGAATCAATAATAACCGTCGCCGGGGTGTAAATCCGCTGCGGATCTTCATCAAAGTGTTTGTCCAAAGCCGCGGCATAAATCAGCGGCTTAAACGCTGAGCCCGGCTGCCGCCGGGATTGAATGGCGCGATTAAACTGGCTGTCGCGAAAATCGCGGCCGCCGATAATCGCTTTGACAAATCCGGTCTCCGCTTCTATACACAACAAGGCTGCCTGGGCGATGGGCTCTTGTTCCAGCGCCAGAGGCCATAATTCTGAATCTTCCGGTTTTTCCTTGGTTTTAACCCAGATGACATCTCCTGCTTGCAGGGCTTTGCTGGGGTGTCTAAGCTTGACTTCGTAATAAGCCACCTCTATGTCCGGCTTACGGGCCCACTCCATATCGGCCAGCGCGATCTGTCCGAGCGAATTTCCGATTCGTACCGTAACAACTTTGTTTTTATCATCCACCTTGATGACCACACCCTTAATGTTCCGGCCAGCTTCAAGGGGCTCTTCATCCAGCTCGGATTGAATGCTTTTTGAAAATGCCTCAATTTCCTCAGGGGCCAGCTTTTTAAGCGGCCCCCGGAATCCCTGGCGTTTATCCAGTTCACGCAATCCTTTTTCAATTTCTTCTTGGGCGATTTTTTGCATCTCAACATTGGCGGCGGTATAAATTTTAAGACCCTGAGTGTATAGCATCTCGCGCCCGTATTTCTCCTCGACATAACGGCGGACCTGTTCGGTGTAGTACGGGATTTCTTCAATATACAAATTACGGCGCGCTTTGATCTCCACTTCCGTGTTGATGGCCTCATCGGCCTGCGGCTGGGTGATATATCCCTCGGTCACCATACGGTTGAGCACGTATATTTGCCGTTGTTTGGCCCTTTCCGGGTGCCGGAATGGCGAATATTTACTCGGAGCCTGTGGCAAACCGGCCAGGATGGCGCATTCAGCCAGATTGAGATCCGTCACGGATTTGTCGAAATAATTCTCAGCAGCGGCTTCTACTCCGTAAGCACCGTGGCCCAGGTAGATCTGATTTAAATACAGATAAAGGATTTCTTTTTTGTTAAACGCCTTGTCGATTCGGTAAGCCAGAATCGCCTCTTTGATCTTGCGCGTATAGGTTTTTTGAGGTGTCAGCAAAAAGGATTTGGTAACCTGCTGGGTAATCGTGCTGCCGCCCTGAACAATGGTTCCGGCTTCCAGGTTTTTTAAAAATGCCCGCGTGATGCTGTAAAAATCGATGCCTTTGTGCTTATAGAACCGTGAGTCTTCGGCGGCAATAAAGGCATTGATCAGGTCCGGGGGCATTTCCTCAAGGGGCCTGATGATGCGGCGTTCTTCGAAGAATTCGGCGATTTTGCGGCCGTCATCCGAGTATACCGTGGATATGATGGGCGGATGATATTGGGTCAAGTTGCTTATTTGCGGCAAATTCTTGCTCAGGTAAAAATAGACCCCCACGCCGGCTGCCGCCGCCATAACAGCAACAATAAATACCAGCAAAAACGACCACAGGAAAAATTTTCTGTAAAAATGTCGCTTTTTGGGTTTTAAAACGTCAGATCTGGATTTTCGCTTTACCATTATGCTGCTATCTCCACAGACAAACCACCGGTACTTCCCGATCAGTCAAACAATAGTTCTCCAAAAGATGATGATATTCTTCGGGCCCCTTCGTGCGCTTCGTGGTCCTTTTGCACAGCTTTTTCCACCTCGAAAGACACGAAGCTCACGAAGCGATACGGCTCTGTAAGGTTACGTTTTAAAATAATTTAATTGACTTTCAGTTGAGTTACAGTTACTTACAACAGTTTGTGAACTGGGATAATTTTACGAAACTCAGCTATATTGCAAACTTTAAGTTTAACGCCTTTGTGGTACAATTTCAACCTATGTTTTTATAAAAAATGATGACACTCGATTTCGATAAATGGGGCGGTCTGATTCCGGCGATCGCGCAGGATTATCAGACAGGAGAGGTGCTGATGCTGGCGTTTATGAACCGACAGGCCTGGGAGGCAACTCTGAAAACGGGCAAAGCGACCTACTGGAGCCGCACGCGACAGGAGCTGTGGATTAAAGGCCAGACATCCGGTCATCAGCAAATCGTCAAAGAAATCCGTATCGACTGTGATGCGGACACCGTGCTGCTAAAAATAGAGCAGCTGGGCGGTGCAGCCTGCCATACCGGGCACCGCAGTTGTTTTCACAAAAAGGTTCAAAACGGTTCAATTCAGATTATCGGCGAGCCCGTGTTCGACCCCAAGGAGGTATACGGTAAGTGAAACATTCTATCAAACTGGGTATTCCCAAAGGCAGTTTACAAGCTGCAACGATTGCGCTTTTCCGGCGCTCAGGGTGGGATATAAACGTTAACGGCCGAAGTTATTTTCCTGAAATCAATGATGATACCATTGAATGCGCCATTTGTCGCGCCCAGGAGATGTCCAATTATGTCGCAAGCGGCACGCTGGATGCCGGACTGACCGGCAAAGACTGGATTGCTGAAAACGAATCGGATATTCAGGTGGTCAGCGATCTGGTCTATTCGAAAGTCAGCTCCCGGCCGGCGCGCTGGGTGCTGGCTGTGCCCTATGACTCACCCATTCAAAAAATTGAAGACTGTGAGGGGAAAAAAATTGCCACCGAGATGACCAATTTTACTCGGCGCTATTTCGAGGAACGTAAGATCAATGTCAGCGTTGAATTTTCATGGGGTGCGACCGAAGCCAAGGTGGTGTCCGGTCTGGCCGATGCAGTGGTGGAAGTAACCGAAACTGAAGCCACGATCAAGGCCCATGGTCTGCGCGTGATTCATGAGCTCATGCAGACCAATACCCAACTGATTGCCAACCATGAAGCCTGGAAGGACAGCGCCAAACGCCATAAAATTGAACAAATTGCGCTTTTGCTCAAAGGGGCTCTGCGAGGCGAAAAAATGGTGGGCATTAAAATGAATGTCCCCAAAGAAAAAATGGAAGATGTGATCGGTATGCTGCCGAGTTTGAATGCGCCCACAGTGGCGCCACTTTATCAATCCAGCTGGTTTTCGGTGGAAATAGTGGTCAAATCCGAAGTCGTGCGCGATCTTATTCCTGAACTGATAAAACACGGAGCGGAGGGAATCATCGAATATCCGCTCAATAAGGTCATTTAGTTTTTGGTGCATAAATGGATTGATGGCATGGGGCTGGGCGCATGGAGCATGGCGTATTGAACCCTTAAGATAAAGATAGCAGCGATTAACCCCATGCCCCGGGCTCCCTGCTCCTTGCATAGGCGATCGGCAACCGGAATCAGGAAAGAATTGATAGTTACTCTATAAGGATTGAAAATGACTTCTAAACGTACGCAAGAAATGAGCTCCTTTATCGTGATGGATGTGCTCGAAAGGGCCCAGGAGCTGGAACGCAGAGGCGTCCGCATCATCCATCTGGAAGTCGGTGAGCCTGATTTTGATACCCCGGCCTGTGTAAAGGAAGCGGCCTGCAAAGCACTTGAAGATGGATTCACACATTACACCCACAGCCTGGGTTTGTATGAGCTGCGGGAGGCCATCTGTGAGTATTATCAAAAACACTATCAGGTGTCGGTCGACCCGGACCAGGTGATTGTCACATCCGGTTCGTCGCCGGCCATATTCCTTGTTTTCGCAGCCCTGCTTGAACCAGCGGATGAAGTTATTATCTCAGATCCGCACTATGCCTGCTATCCGAATTTTATCAAATTTGTAGATGGCAAGCTGATCACAATCCCGGTATATGAAAAAGACGGTTTTCAATACCGACCTGAAGTCATCAGGCAAAGAATCACTTCGCAAACCAAAGCCGTATTTATCAACTCTCCCTCCAATCCCACCGGCAATCTGCTATCGTTCGATCGCATGCAACAAATCGCCGAGCTGACAACATGTGCATCATGTCCTTATATTGTTTCCGATGAAATTTACCATGGGCTGGTGTATGAGGGACAGGCGCATTCGATTCTGGAATTTTCCGATCACGCTTTTGTGCTCAATGGATTTTCCAAGCAATTTGCCATGACCGGACTTCGTCTGGGCTACGTGATGGCACCCAAATCGTTTATTCGCCCTATGCAGAAACTGCAACAGAACTTTTTTATTTCAGCCAATGCCATGGTTCAGCAGGCCGGGATTGCAGCCCTCAGACATGGCGCCGAAGATGTCGCCCGCATGCAGCAAACCTACAATAAGCGCCGCAAATTTATCATCCGCCGTCTAAAGGAGATCGGACTGGGGATTACAGTGGAACCCACCGGTGCGTTTTATGTTTTTGCCAATGTCAAACACATTTCCGCTGACTCTTATGAACTGGCCTTCGACATTTTGGAAAAAGCGCATGTCGGTGTCAGCCCGGGAATTGATTTCGGCAAAAACGGTGAAGGCTACTTACGGTTTTCCTATGCCAATTCGATTGAAAATATCGAAGAAGGCTTGGATCGGCTCGAACGATACTTGGAGGACCGAGCATAATTTTCAATGGGGAAAAACCGCATCTCTTCGGCCGGCGCAGGATGCGCGGCATGCGGCGCACGGCGAATAAATTAGCCCGGACTCATTTTTTGCCTTGCGCCAAAAATTTAATGGCCATCCCTTTCACAGGAACCTAAGCTTTTAATGTCCAGCAGGCTGCGCCATGCAAATTAAATCTGCCGATTTTGTCAAAAGCGCCACCCGCCCCGCCGAATATCCACCGGCACAGCTGCCGGAGATTGCCTTTGCCGGCCGTTCAAACGTGGGCAAATCCAGCCTGATCAATACACTGGTTAATCGCAAACGCCTGGTCAAAACAAGCTCGACACCCGGACGCACTCAGCTGATCAATTTTTTTGACATCAATGGCCGGGTCGTTTTCGTTGACTTGCCGGGTTATGGATATGCAAAAGTGCCGCCGTCCGTCCGCAAAAAATGGGGCCCGATGATCGAAACTTATCTTTCCGGTCGTCAGACGTTAAAAGGGGTAGTGGTTATCGTGGATATCCGGCGCACGCCGCAGCAGGAAGAATTAAACCTGCTCGGCTGGCTCAACCATTATGCCATTGCAGCGATTGTGGTTTTGACAAAAACCGATAAGCTCTCCAAGAACAAATCGACCCAACAGCACCACCGTATTGCTCAGGACCTTTCAATGGCGCCACAGGACCTGATCCTTTTTTCCGCTAAATCCCGCCGCGGCCGCGACACTCTCTGGAACGCGATTTTATCAGTAGTTGACAACACCGTGAGACCGTGGGGCCGCTGAAGGCGGCGTTAATTTTGTGCGACCCTTTGCAATCGGTTATTTAACCATTAACTTCTCTGATAAGGATAAAACAAATATTGTCCGCCGCAGACGGACTACACCTCAGCGCTTTCTTTCTGAAAACACTAAAAAATTTTGATGATCTAGTAAATCCTATCGAGAAAAAGCATGCCCAGCGATCAAGACATATACGAAAATTTCAAATCCGGCTACGTCGCCATCGTGGGAGCTCCCAATGCCGGAAAATCCACCCTGCTCAATCGTCTGCTGGGTGAAAAAATATCCATAACCTCTAAAAAGCCCCAGACCACCCGCAATCGAATCCTGGGAGTCATGCATCAGCCGGGTGCGCAGATGGTTTTTATTGATACGCCGGGTATATTTAAAGCCAAAGATACGCTCAATCTGAGGATTGTCGATACGGCCCTGGCAGCCGTAGACGAAACCGATTTAATCCTTTTTGTTCTGGACGCGGCCCATCCGGATCCGACCTCGGAATATTTTCTGGCCAAACGGCTTCATAAACAGGAGCGACCGGTGATTGTGGCGCTCAACAAAATCGATCAGGTCGACAAAACGGACCTGCTGGCGGTGATTCAAAAATGGTCAAGCGAATATTATTTTGAAGTCATCATACCCATCTCTGCTACCAAAGGCACTCAGATCGAGCAACTGACAACCGCCATGCAAAATATGCTGCCCAGCGGCCCGCCCTATTTTCCGGAAGATGCGCTCACGACTTTATCCGAGCGCTTTATTGCAGCGGAGATGATTCGCGAAAGCATTTTTCGTCTGACCGGCGAGGAGATTCCCTATGCCACAGCGGTAACCGTCGATACCTTTAAAGAAGAAAAGAAAGGCAAGCTGGTTAAGATTGAAGCGACCATCCATCTGGAGCGCGGATCTCAGAAGGGTATTGTCATCGGCAAGGACGGCAGCAGACTCAAACGCATCGGGATCGAGTCGCGCAAAAAAATAGAGCAGATGCTGGAAACCAAAGTCTTTTTAAAACTTTTCGTGCGGGTCCAGAAGAACTGGCGTAAGGATACCAGGGCCCTGCGCAAGTTCGGCTACTAGTGAGTCCCTTGTAAAGCACCCCCTTTTGCCCAATTTCTGTGTCAGGCAAAGATTTTAATCCTCGAAATACGTCAATGTATGCCTCCGGTTAAAATCTACGCCTTCCTTGAACTTGAACAAAATTCGGCACTTTACAAGGGACTCATACTATTTCAAATGTATTGGTAGTTGGCGCCGGCGGTACCAGCACATTGCCGCTCACGATAATTCTTTAAAATCTGATGAGGAGTCTCGCTTTTAAGCGGGGACGTGATCTACTATTTTTGAGACCGCTTTTAAAATTTCAATTTAACAGCGTGCTTTTTAGAAGATAGACTGGTGATGGATAAAAACAAGGTGCCTTCGACAGTACTTTTTTACCAGGGGCTACTTCTGCCAGGAGGCTCCCAGGATGCTGTTGGCAAAGTAAATGTGCAGCCGGTTTCAGAAGTATTTGAAAAGAGTGGCTACAGAAGAGCATTTATTTTGTGCTGGATGGCTTCGGATCTTTCCCGATCACCGAAAGTGCCAATTCGGATACCGACTTCGGTCGAATTTTCACTCAGTCGTTTGAGGTTAATCGTAAAGCTTTTGCCATCGGCCATTTTACCTTTGATCACACCCGTGAAAGCATCATGTTCCGTGGATTCGGTAGTCAGCTTCAGCTCTTCAACTGCTTGAACGGCAGCTTGCCAGGTTTCATCCATCGAAGCATTATAGGTTCTGCTGAGGTTCCCTTTTACATAGGCATAAGTGCCGCCACCCACTGCTGCAGCTGTTGCACCGATAAGCGCCCACTTGCGAGAACAGCCGCTCAGACCGATTAAAAAACAACACAGCAAAGCAATCATTTGCAGCCGTCTTTTTGCCATAAGCCCTCCTGAACATAAAAGAATCGTAAGTCTGGTTTGAAGAAGTTTGACTACCAAAACTATCAAAGACCCTTTGCACTGTCAATTTATAAAGGGCGGTGGTTTCAGGTAACAAATCAACCAAAGCTATTGTCAGACATCCTTATTCGACCTGGTGATCAATGCCTTCAAATTTCGTCCCAGAACATCATAATATTCCAAAAGGTCCTGTCTACTGATCTTTTCAACGGTTGCTCGCGGGAGCAGCTCTTTGGAAGTGCCGCCTAAAATAAGCTCAGTTTCATTTGCGTTAAACCTTTCACCTGCCTCAATCCATTTGACAACAGTTTTATTGGCCGGGCACACCTTCTGACAGATCATGCAACCCACCAGGCTGTTGTGCCCGGCCGACGAGAGCCAGTCCGGAAAATCACGGGTGCTTTCATTGCAATAGGTCAGGCAGCGCTCGGCATGCAGCTGGAAACGATCTGTTGAAATGGCGTTCGTCGGACAAGCTTTCGCACAGGCCGTACACGTTTCACATTCTGTCATGACGCTGGGCTCTCGCCAGCCGTCGGCTTCACAGGGAATATCGGATACATAGACCACCGGCCGGTAAAAGCTGCCCAGATCCGGGATATAAGAGATATTATTTTTCCCATACCGGGCCAGACCGCTGCGCACGGCCAGCAGTTTTTCGGGCAACCTGACCTTTTCAAAATGATATGCAGTGGATGATAAAAATGAATCCAGCCTGGCGCTTACCTGCTGGTCTATTGAAAACGCATAGGTGGGCGGGATCATCACCGGAACCGAACGTTGTCCCATCTCAAATATAACCTTTACCTGTGGCTGCGGCACACCAACGACAATCAATGACCTGGCATTCGCAAGCCTGTGCTCACAGGCAAAATCAAAAGAGGCCAGGTATTCGTCAAACAAAACCGGATCCAAAAGACCCTTTTTGTGACGATCCTCAATTTCAGTTTCAAGGTCTTTGACCCGCGTAATCGATACGATGGTGCCCTGCCAGCCCTGCTTTTTGATGTATTCAACCAATTGCCCGCCGATCTCATCTGTTTTCATCATGTTCGACCTCCAATTCAGGTTTTCAATTCGGCCCTGACCTCATAGTGCTGTGAGCGTTGATCAAACCTTACAAGCAATTTTCTCGCTTTGGGGGGAACCACTGCCACTTCGTAATCTTCCCCCGCGAAATCCCGAACCGCATCTAGAGAGTCAAACCACATGACCGTCACAAATTCGACCTCGTCTTCAAAATCGCGTCGAAAAAGCTGAATTCCACGGTAACCGCTGATTTGGCGATTTTGTATTCCAACAAAAATTTCGCTTTTCAGCAGTGACTCATAGACGTCCGCGATTGCCGGCACAGTCCAACCATGCCAAATTCGACTGATCATTTTGGTGCCCTCCTCGATAATAAACTGATGTCTGTAAACGGATTCTGGATTCACGCCAGCATAATTTCCTTGACAAGTGCATAACCATCTATTAAATTTTAGACGGTTAATTAAATAGTTTATTTATTATAACCTGTCAAGTACTTTTTACCAGTTATATAATTTAATCTAATTCTGGAGACAATCAGTGAACACAAAAAGAAATGCAGGCACCATTAAATTGTCAGGGGGCCGCTTATGTCTTGATTTTGTAAATACGGTAGATTGTTACGGCTGCGACGATATTGGAGAATATTTAATTGATTATCAAGATCTTATCGATTGGTCCCTGCATGTGGGAATCCTGACATCCGACGAGGCTAAGCGATTAACGCTAAAATCAGCTGAAAATCCCGCTGAAGCAAACCGCGTACACCAACGCGCCATCGAGCTGCGAGAAATTATCTACAGCCTTTTCGGTTCAATCCTGGAAGCTACGCCTCAGACTCAAACAGATCTAAAAGCCTTTAATGATTATCTTTCCGACATGATGGCGCTATCCAAGATTGTTAAAACAGCGGATGGGTTTGATTGGGACATGACTGCAAATAAAGCGGACCTGGACTGGATCCTCAATCCGATTATTCGGTCGGCCACTGACGTGTTAATTTCAGAAGAATGGCGCAGAATAAAAAAATGCGCGGATCCGACCTGCGGATGGATATTCTTAGACGTCAGCCGTAACCACAGCCGGCGCTGGTGTGACATGCGCGACTGCGGCAACCGTGCCAAAGCCAGCCGTTTTTATAAAAAGAAAAAAGGTGAAAAGACCGGTAAACCATCTTCACCCATACCAACGCATTCAACCCGATCAAAATCAAATCTCAGACGACACCTATTGTGAATATATTAAGAACCGATAGAATTCTTTTTTAATTCGAAACAGAGAGGAAAAAATCATGGCAACCGTAAAACTCATCGAATACGAGGAGGCTGGCCCCGAGGTCCGCGCGGTTTATGATGACATCATGGCGACACGTCAAATTGACTGGATCAACAATTTCTGGAAAGCACTGGCCGTGCAGCCTGAGCTGTTGCGGCGCACCTGGGAAGGGGTCAAAGCGGTGATGGTGCCCGGTGCGCTCGATCCGCTCGCCAAAGAACTGCTCTACGTGGCGGTCAGTATCACCAACGGCTGCGCTTATTGCATCAACAGCCATACCGCGGCTGCACGCAAAAAAGGCATGACAGACGACATGCTGTCCGAGTTGATGGCGGTGGTGGGAATGGCCAACCAGACAAACGCGCTGGCCAACGGCTTTCAGGTGGAGCTGGATGAAGCCTTTAAGAACGGCGGCCGGCAGACCTGATCGGCAATCGGCAGGTGAGTTCTCTTCTCATTATAAAAGGGGAACCCGAAAACAGGTTCCCCTTTTTGGTTTTGCTGCCGATCAGTTCGCGGTTTGGGCAGGTTCAAAAAGATGATAATATTCGCCGTACCCTTCTTTTTGCAGATCTTCTCTGGGGATAAATCTCAAAGCCGCCGAATTAATGCAGTACCGCAAACCGGTTGGAGCCGGCCCATCGGGAAATAAGTGACCCAGATGGGAGTCGGCATGCTTGCTGCGCACTTCAGTTCGCACCATGAAAAACTTACGGTCCTCGTGCTCGACGATGTTTTCAGGTATCAGCGGTCGCGTGAAACTGGGCCACCCGGTGCCGGAATCAAACTTGTCTGTCGAAGAAAACAGCGGCTCACCGGAGACGATATCCACATAGATGCCCGCTTTCTTGTTGTCGAAATATTCATTGTTGAAAGGGGGCTCGGTGCCGTCTTGCTGGGTGACCTTGTACTGCATGGCCGTCAATTGCTGTTTGAGCGCCGCATCGTCGGGCTTTGAATATTTTGGACCATCGCCGGAATGCATCTTTTGCGCAGCAGGGTTGGCCTCATCGCTCCACTTGCTTTTCAAAAACTGATCGCGGCCGGATCCGAAACGGTACATTTTATACCGCAGGGGATTCTTGCTGTAATAATCCTGGTGATATTCCTCGGCCGTGTAAAATTCAGTTAGCGGAACAATTTCGGTGACAATCGGTTTGCTGAAGCGGCCGGATTTTTCCAGCTCTGCTTTGGACTCTTGCGCAATACGCTTTTGCTCTTCGTCATGGTAGAAAATGGCGGGGCGATACTG
Organism: Desulfobacterales bacterium; assembly: GCA_050116835.1. Lineage (GTDB taxonomy): Bacteria > Desulfobacterota > Desulfobacteria > Desulfobacterales > JAHEIW01 > JAHEIW01. The sequence continues at coordinate 13,061 of JASFNW010000016.1, read as the reverse complement.
GGACCCGCGGTCGACGAATTGCCCGCCGTCATCGGTGGGATCCACGTGCCGCCAAAACACATCCAGCAATTCTTCGTAACTAATTTTGTCCGGGTCGTAGTGTACCTGGATCGCTTCGGCATGACCGGTCCCGCCAGCCGAGACTTGCTTGTACGTCGGATTGGCCATGTCGCCGCCGGTGTAACCGGACACAGCCGCAATCACACCGTCAACTTTTTCAAAATCCGATTCAACACACCAGAAACAACCGCCGGCAAAAGTTGCGGTCTTATAATCTTTGGATTCAGTTTTCATAACGGAACTCTTCTCCTCCGGTTTTAGATTTTTGTCGTCTGTTTTTTGAAATCCAAACAGGACGATGCCGATTAGAAATAACACACCAATAATAAGAATTTTTTTCATCATTTTAAACTCCGTATATGACGATGGTTTGCTAATATAACACTTAAAATTTAATCACTGTTTGCAAAAATGTCAGTTTTTTGATGGCTTAGTCGCAAAAAGTGGCAGGATCTTACAGAGTCATCCTGCTTTTGGGAACCAAACTGGCGACAATTCTCCGATTTTTATCATAAAACCCGACTCCCATAACAGCATTTTGATAGCGTACGAGCACGTAGCCGCTGCAATCACAGGCCCGAGTCTGGTCTTTGTGAGGTCAAACGGCTTTCGGGACAGATAGGCCTGAAGCTGATCCGGGTAAAGATCGATCCGGTTGCGGTCAGCCTCGCAGCCGAAGGCTGTTGCGCATGAGGTAGTGGGCTTGGGATATTTGAAATGCACATGAAACAACGGCAAACCGGTAATACATTTGACCAGCTGCGGGGGTTGGTGATCGGCGGTCACGGCATAGATCTCCCGCCGGCTTTTTTTCAGCAACTGCAAACCGTGAAAAGCGGCTCGCTCAATACCGAAACGCTGTTTGAGGATATTGAACATGCGCGCGGCATCGTCCAGCCGCTGCTGGGTGCTGCCGGCGGCGGTCTGAAAATCCGGGTGCGTAGGAGCAGGTGCTGTATAAAATGCGACCGCCCAGGCGGCAGCGGCGAACGGCGGATTCCAGCAGCAGTTGCTGCCTGCGAAATCGTTTCTTTTTCAATTGGAAGGGTGCCCTCTTGGAAAACGACGGCTGTAGTAGGGGGACGCCCATTAAATTATAAGTTTCTCTCATAATCTACGCCGGAATTTGAGTCTATCATGACCGCTTATCCTCCCCATTCTTTAACCAACGCTTTGAATGCCCGAGCGCCGGAATCCAGGCAGGGTTGAAATCCGCCGCCCGGATTGCTCCACGCCGACGCCAGATAAAGGCCCTTGTATGGCGTGGTGTTTTCAAGCCGGTTCATGTAAGCATTGTTCATCGCCTGCTCATAACCGTAAATGGCACCTTCCGGGTTGCGGGTGTAGGTGATATTGGTCAACGGGGTGGCGGCCTCCATAACCTCGATCATGGAGCTAAGTCCGGGAATGACCCGCTGTTCAGCCTTTTCGATGAGGGTCTGAGCAATTTTTTCCTTTTGCTTCAAATAGGCTTTTTTGCGGCCGGCAAAATAATCATCTGCATATGGTTTCCAGGGCTCATAACCGCTGAGTATCAGCAGCTGAACGGTCGAAGTTCCCGGCTGAGAGTAACCATGGAAGGCATGGTCGTAAACGGTAACGCCAAAGCCGCTTTTGTTTGGATCGCAGGCCAAAAATGCCTGATAGCTTTGTTCCGGATCGTATTGCTCACTGACAAAGATTTCATAACCTTTGACCGTTTTGCGGATGTCCCGGTTGAGGCCCAGCCAGACTAAAAACGTAGATAATGACGGGCGATAGGCTTTGATCTTCTCCGCGTATTGGCTTGCTTTGCGCGGCAGATCTTGAGGGGCCGTGTCGCGTGCGAGCAAATCCAGTGTCGCCGGCACACTGGCATTGGAAATCACCGCTTTGGCGGCGAGTTTTTTCCCGTCATTGAGCACCACTCCGGTTACGGCTCCTCCCTTCAGCGTAATGTCGATGGCCTCGGTATTCAGCAACACCTGCCCTCCGGCGTCTTCGATGCTTTGCATTAAAGCATCGCTCAAATCCTGGGAACGGTGTTTGATGTAATGACCGCCGAATCGAATGAAGCCGGCTGTGGCGACGGCGTATAGAAACCCGGATAGCTTGGATGGCGGCAGCCCGTAGTAAGGCCAGAAAATTGATAAAATTGTGCGGAGCTTAGGGTTCTGGGTATATCGATCGAGTACCTGCGCTAAAGTATCTTTTCGGACGGCCCACATCCTTTTGTGCGTCATCGGAAAACGAATCAGATCCCACCAGGAATCGCGGTCAAACGGCTTGATGGCCTCATCGATGACACCCAATATCTCATCGAAAAATCCCTGAATTCCTCTGGCATCATTGGGAAATAATTGAGTCAGCTGCTCGACAATTCCGGCCGGATCTTTCTGGGGCCAAATCATGTCGTGGTCGGGCGTGATGATGCGGCATAGCTCGGGCAGCTCGATGGTCTCAATTTTCTCCAGCACCCCTGCGCCTTCAAGAGAATCTTTTAATCCGCCGTGGGCACCGGCTGTGGCATGCAAAGAAACTTCGAATGTATATTCGTCTCGATCAAAGCTGGTGGCATATCCGCCGGGGCGATCATGCTGCTCGATCAGGGTTACCGGAAAGCCATTTTGGGCCAGATGGGCCGCCGCGCTCAAGCCGCCCAAACCACCACCGATGACAACCACGGAAAAATCTTTTTTAGGTTCAATAGCAGAAGCCAGAGCTTTTACTTGGCTCCAGTCGACCGTCAACGCAGCCGTGGTTGCTGCAGCCAGATGGATAAATTCACGCCGGGAAAAAGTGGAGCTGCTTTTGGCGTTCATGACGACCTCCATTAATGTGAATGATTTAAAATTCACGACTCAATTGCGATCCCGTTGCAATTAATATTGAAGAATGGAAGATAGATGTCAATAAAACATGCAATCAATGGCCGATAAAGTTGTTATCGACAAATCCCGCAAGTTTCGGGTGGCACGATCTTTTGAGATTGTGTATATAATCAGGAAGACCACAAAGAGAAACATAATTGGTTTTTGTTAAATCTTGGTGAACTTCGTGTCTTTCGTGATGAAAAAAACGTCCTGTATAACCACGAAGAGCGCGAAGGAAAAGACACGAAGAATTTTATTTTACCAAGCCCTTGGCGCTTTAGCGCCCCACGCCCGCCATGCGACCCTGCCCGCCTCGCCTTGCTCGCATGGCGGGCGTGGGACCGCAAGGCGAGGCGGGCGGGTTTGCGTGAGGCCATTATGAACGAAAAAGTAATCACCACCACCTGCTCTTTTGACTGCGGAGCGCGCTGTTTGCTCAAGGTGCAGGTCGCCGACGGAAAGATCTCTCGCATTCTCACCGAGAGCCGGCGTGAGCGTGCCTTAACGGCCTGCATCCGGGGGCTGTCCCAGAAGGATGTGGTTTATGCGCCGGATCGCCTCACCCAACCCCTGAAAAGAACCGGCCCCCGTGGCCGGGGCCAATTTGAGCCCATCTCCTGGGATGAAGCCCTGGACACAGTGGCGCATAAATTAAAGCAGGTCAAAGACACCCTCGGACCGCATGCAACCCTGCTGATGAATTATTACGCCAACGAAAGTAGTCTGAACAACAGCTTAAAAACGGCTTTGCGCTTTTTTAACCTGTTCGGCGGGTGCACCACGGTCTGGGGCAGCACCTCACTGGAAGGCGCCAGCTTTGCCTGCGAGACCACCTTCGGCAGTCGTTTTACCGCCAACAGCCGTGACAATTTTCTGCATTCTAAATATATTATATTGTGGGGCTGGGATCCGCTGGTCTCCCGTTTCAGGCCGTATACTGCGAGTTATCTTAGGCAGGCCAAGAAAAACGGCGCTAAAATCGTTGCGGTGGACCCACGTTTGACCCAGTCCTGCAAAAAGCTGGCGGATCGCTGGATCGCTATCAGACCGGGCACCGATACAGCCTTGATGATGGCTATGGCCCATATCATGATCGATCAGGGCCTTTACGACCGAAATTTCATCGCCACTTACACATTTGGATTTGATGAATTTAAGTCCTATGTCATGGGAAAAGCTGACGGGATTCCTAAAACTCCGGAGTGGGCCTCACAGATAAGCGGGGTGCCTGTCGATGACATTATTCAATTGGCGCAGAATTATGCCGGCATCAAGCCCGCAGCCCTATGCGCTGGATGGGCACCGGGACGCAGCGCTTTTGGCGAGCAGTTTCATCGCGCAGCCATTACTCTGGCTGCCATGACAGCCAATATCGGCAATGTCGGCGGCCATGTCGGCGGTGGCACTGATCGCATGGCCCTGGGCAATTTGGGGGCATCATTGCCCGTGCCGCAAAAAGAAAATCCGATGGTTCATGTCAGTGAAATTTACGACACCATTATAAAAGGGCGCTCCGGTGGCTATCCGGCAGACATCAAGCTTCTCTATGTGGTCGGCTGCAATATGTTAAATCAGTTTCTAAACGTCAATAAAGGCATCAAAGCCCTTGAAACCCTCGACTTTGTGGTTGTCCACGATCTGTTTTTAACCCCAACGGCTCGCTTTGCCGACATCGTATTGCCCATCGCCCATTATCTGGAACAGGAAGATATCGGCCAGCCCTGGCTGGGCGGCCCTTACGCTATCTATATGAACAAAGTGATTGAGCCCAGAGCGGAAACGCGATCGGATCTGGCCATTTTTTCGGACCTGGCAGATCGCCTGGGCATTGAAGGCTACAATGATCGTTCCGACCGGCAGTGGCTGGATTCATTTCTGGCAGCCACGCCGGATTTTCCCGATCCGAAGGAGTTTCGAGAAAAAAGTGTCTATCGTATGGAACTCGAAGAACCCCGGGTGGCCTTTAAACAGCAGATCGAAGACCCCGAGCGCTTTGCGTTTGAGACCCCCACCGGCAAGATTGAAATCTACAGCCACAAAATTGCACAGATGAACAATCCCCGGATTCCGGTTATACCCCAATATATAGTTCCCTGGGAAGGACCCGCCGTCGACCCAGCGGATAAATACCCGCTGCAGCTGGTCAGCCCCCACGCCAGAACCCGCGTCAATTCCCAGTTCGACAACATCGCCCGCCTGAAAGCAAAAGCCGATGACCGCATCTGGTTGAATTCCGCTGATGCCGGTGCACGCGGCATTTCAAATGGAGACCCGGTTATGGTTTACAATGATCGCGGACGTCTGCGCACCCGGGCGAAAGTCACCGATCGAATCATGCCCGGCGTCGCCAGCCTGGATGCGGGCGCCTGGTTTCAGCCGGATGCAGACGGTGTAGACAATGGTGGCTGCGTGAATGTCCTCACCAAAGATGCCATGTCTCCTGGAGGTGCTTTTCCAAGTAACACCTGCCGTGTCCAGGTTGAAATCTTGCATGAAAATTAATGAGAAACTTATAATTTAATGGGCGTCCCCCTTAGGGCACCAATTATGTTATACTTTGCTCATGCCCTCAATCAAAGCCATCACATTCTGGCCGAGCACCTTATGATTGTATCCTCCTTCCAGGATAGCGAAACAACCCCCTCCAGTGGCGTCGGCGGCTGATCTGACCCGGCGTCCTATCTCTTCGTAATCTTCGGTGCAGAGCAGACCGCCCCAGTCATCGGAGTGGTTATCGAAACCCGCGGAAATGCCGATCAGGTCCGCCCGGCAGTTTTTCATGGCCGTTTCCACCTCTTTCAGGTAGAGGCTGCGGCTGTGGCCTTCGATATTAATAACGGTCGCCCAGTCTCGCTTATCTAAAATATTGACCGTGCCGTCTCCGAAATGAAGATCGATATCGAGCACACATGCACCTTTGATCTTGTTTTCTCTTCGCAGCGTCTCTAAAGCCACCGCCATGTTGTTAAAATAGCAAAATCCCCAGGCTGAAGCGGCAGAGGCGTGATGGCCCGGAGGACGGATCAGACCGAAGCAGGGTTCGGACAGACCGATCCGGGCGGCCTGAATGGCGCCGCCGGCAGCCAGAGCAGCGATTTCGTATAACCCCCGGTTTTCGACCTGCTGGATATGCATTTCGGTGTGGATGGCGGCGATGTGCTGACGGACGGCGGGCTCTGCCTGAACGAGTTCTACGTGCGGTTCGATGGTGTCGACAATGGCCTCCATGCGTCCGGCAGCCGCGGCCGGATCACCGGTATATACCTTGTAGAAATCTTCATGAAAAACAACCTTCATTTCATATTTTCCTGTATGAGGATGATTCGCAGGCGCGCAACGATGAGGTGAGAAATCGGGTCCGATTCAGTAATTTGAAGTCTGTTGCAGCTCAGATGCAATAGGAGAATCAGAAATTTATTGAGTGCGTTTATACCCAAAGCAAATGGTTTTTGTCAATAATAATCAAGGGTTTTGATAGCGATTCTATATAAAAAAAGGAATCAGAAATATTCTGATTCCTCTTTTCAAACCCCTTGTCGGGTACTGCCGTGGCACGTTCGGCCAGACATCTTATGGTCTGTTGTCCATTTGTTATTTCTGCATAGTGCTTTTAATCGGCGTCACCGTCACCGATTTAATGTCGTCTTTAACATCCATCATCACTTTGTTTTTCCAGTTTTCTTGGTCGTGCCAGACCACGTAATACTTCCCGTTGATCAGGCTTACATTTAAATCCACCGTTTCGGATGCTTTCAGCTCGCCACCCGCCAGGTTGAACGGCTGCGGCCAATCATATGTGTGATCGATCCAGTAAAGCAGGTAAAACATTTTTTTGTTGGTGGTATTGTCAAACTTTATGGAGAAATTGGCAGAGGCGATGGCAGGCACTAATATGATGATCAGTACAAAAACTAATTTTTTCATTGGTGGCTCCTTGAGACAATTTAGTCGTTTAAAACGCTGCCTCCATTACTATTATCGTCCTATATGTCGTTAAACTTTAATTCATTGAACCTATTTCAAAAATGCATCTTATGCCCAAGGGCAGTGTTGCAATTCGGTTTGAAATGCTCGAATATCGCGGCAAAATGCCGCTCCCACATTGGTCTCGGCAATGAATACGTAAAGCCCAATATGATAAATGAATATAGTGGGAGTGGCTTTTGGCCACGAATACTATGCTCCGCTTTTGAATCGGCCCGCAACGACCTCAGCCGCGTCGTTTTCGCCTTGAACCTGGGCGCTATCTACTATTTTTAAGACTGATTCCAAATAAAAAGCGAAAATCCAGGAAGGGGGTAAAAAGGATGTTTTGGTAGAAAGCGAATAATATATAAACCGGTTGGTATATAATTTAAAAATGGGTATAAAAAGTTAATTGTTTTATTTTTGCAACTGTTGGACGTAGAAACGAAGCTCGCTGACGGTCTGTTCCAGGATGGCGGGATCGCGGTTGCAGGCGTGCAAGGCGGCCGCACCGTTGAGCGCGACGATAATATAGCGGGCAATTGCATCAAAATTCAGATTTTTTTTCAGCCGTCCCTGTTGATCGGCCTGTTTCAACCAGGCGCACAGCAGACCGGCCAGCTGGTCGAATCCCCGCATCAGATGACGGCTCAAAGCAGCCGATTGACCCGAAAGTTCCACCAGCATGCTGTGAAAAAAGCAGCCGCCTTCGAACACCTGGCTGCCGAGCTTGTATTTAATATCATTTTCAATCAGGATATGGATGCGCTCCAGGGGATCGCCGGCGGCGGAAATACCCTCGAAAACCACCTCCCGCCAGATGCGCATAGCCTCATCATATACTGCATACCAGAGCGCTTCTTTACTCTCAAAATGCCCGTAGAAACCGCCCTTGGTCAAACCGGTGGCTTCCAGGATGTCATTGATCGAGGTGTTGTAATAGCCTTTGACGCAGAAAAGCCGCAATGACTCTTCAATGATCTTTTTGCGCGTTTGAATGCCTTTGGCAGCCATTTAATTAACCATATTAAAAATACCGACCGGTTTGTATTTAGTATAGTTTCTTTTATTTGTCAAGACAAGTTTGGCTAATGATTTGTTGGGAAGCCATCATCAGAAGGGATACGTCAACAGATTTGAAAGAAATATCTAATACCCAGCATAAGCCGAAATATGATACCGCACAGATGATGGTTCAGGGTGTTTGCCAGATCTGCTCGAGGGGGTGAATCATCTGATATTTATCCGGGTTTTTCTGGATGAAATCCCAGATATCGTCGGGCTGTGCCGCACCGGGCTCGACATCGAAGTTTTTGCCGGCCATGGCAAAGGCATGGGCGACCAGCCAGGAGCAGATCGGATAATTTTCGTTTTGCGTAATTCTGCGAAAAACGTAGGCGCCCAGCAGCAGCCAGTCCAGCAGGTGACCGATCGCCGTAAAAATGCCGTATCTTTTGCCCACCTGTTTGAGCGCTGATGCCACAATCGTATTTATTTCCTCGGGTGTAAGGTTGATGGGGCGAAAGATGGCGACTCTGTCATGACTGGAGGGACCATAACGTTTCCACAATCGGTGTTTACGCACCCGCAGGAGCGTTTCGACGATCTGGCAGCTCTCCAGGTCTCCTTCCGTCACCACAATACCGGAGTGGTTCACCAGAGTTCTGCTCTCCCCGATTGAGCGGGTAAAAATACGGATGAGTTTCGAAAAATACCCGGCCCCGTATGTCAAAAACACATCACCCGGAAGCAGTACGATCTTGTCCACAGGCGCCTCCTCGATTTTTCATGAACACCTCCAGCGGGTCCGCCTGACGGATCCGTTCAAAATTTAGATTATACCTTAGGATTGTCCGGGGTCAAATAAAATTGAAGGATTACACCGCTGCATCAATCAACCACTTGCAAGGGCCCCAATTGGCGCTAAATCTTTAAGATAACAGCTCATACGACAAACACCGATGTTCGATTGTAAACTATTCGAAAAATCATGGCGTCTAAGCATTCAAACACGCCGAGAAACGGTGTGTAAAATCTGGAACGAAGGAGGTTCACCATGCAGAAAAAAATCGTTATCATCAGTATCGCCTTGCTGACCTTTGCCGTCGCATTCGCCGGCAATTCATGGGCTGCGCGTGAGCGGGGCGGCGATCGCCACGCGGTCCGTGGAGATCGTTTTCAAGCAACGGATAATCCGGTCAACCGGGCCCATTTGCGCGGGCGTGGCGATGGCCATTCTCACCGGCGTGATGTTGTCCGCCCCGGGCCGCGCTTCAAGCACAACTATTTCAAGCGGCATCACTACCGCCCGGCGCACCGGTTTAAGCCCAAATATTACCGGCGGCATCCCAAATTCCGTCACTGGCGCCATCGACCGCTCTTCCGCCATGGCCGTCCCGGGCACTTCAAATGGCGGCACAGTCAATCGGTTGTAAAGGAAATCAACAACTACTATGGCAGTGCCGACGGTTATGCCCTGCCCGCCGAAGAGTTTCAGGCATCCGCCTCGGTGTCGGACAGCGGGTTTTCCGTCTCGGTGGGCGCCAGCAAAACAAACTGATCGCATGAGATTTGAAATGACCTGATGCTTTTTTGATCAAGAAGGAGGTAAAAAAACATAAAGGGCAGGCTGAATTCAGCCTGCCCCTTTATCTTCTTTGCCTTGTTTTCTCATTGAGTTGAATCCTATTCTTTGACAGGATCTACAGGATTTTGAGGAAATTTTTCTTAGTCGCTCTCAGGACGAGAGCGATTAGACTCAATCCGCTTACAGCGGAATAAAAATATTCAGCCCTAGCATCTAACTCCTCAAATGGCTGCTGTATATTTAAATCACCGACTCAGCAGATTAAGCCACGTAGAGCTCGCCGCAGGCGATAGGGTTTGGCCGTTCTCTTCCGGAGAACAGCCAAAAAGTAATCCTGTAAATCCGGTCTAAAAAATATTATAAACCGAGCACATCAATTGCTAAAATCTGATGAGCAAAACTTAACGGCCGGTGTCCGATCGTCGCGCCATGCCCAAGTATATGGCGATCAGAGCAATAATTACCCCCAGCCAGTTTAGCTGCGTGGTCGGTCTGTGGAAAAACAATACATCCCATACAAATGCCAGCGCCGGCTGAAGCAACAGTATCAAACCGGATAAGGAGGCCCGAATCTTGGGCAGGGCATTGGTGATAAAAATCCAGCCAAAAGTATGGCTGAGCAGGCCCAGGGCGGCTACGGCCAAGGCACTTTGCAGATCGGGTATCATGAAAGAGCCGTGCTTGAGGACAACATCGGCTCCTAAAAAAGCGGCGGTGGTCAACGACACCAGCATTAGCACGTAGAAAAATGAAGTGCCCTTCTGGGCGGCTTGCAGCTGACGTAGGGACAGCAAAAAGCCGGCATAACAGACAGCCGCCGCCAGACCGTAATACACCCCGAGGCGGTGAGTGGCTTCCAGGTAGGACCATTTTACCCCCACGATCATAAACAGTCCGACAAAGGCAAGGGGCAGGGAAACCAGAAATATCAACCGCACCGGTTCCTTCAGCAGCAAAATCCCGACCGCTGCAAGAATAAACACCTGAAAGTTTGGCAAAATCGTGCCGAGTCCCGGACCGATATATCGTATGCTGTAATGATACAGCCACAGGTCCAGAGCCAGCAAGAGGCCGCATAGTAGACTCAGCAGCAGATGGCGGATCCCGGGCCAGCGAAGCTCGCGACGACACAGAGCCGCAACGAATAAAACGACGGCACCGATAAAAACCCGGTAGAATGCCGAGACGTTTGGCGTCACATGGGCCACATTGACCCAGACTCCGGAGAAGCTGATCAACACTGCTCCAATGGTAAGGCTCAGCAAAGCCAGTTGCTTTATCTCGCTTTTGCGGCCAGCCGTGTCGCCCAGAGGATTAAGGCTGGAATTGTTATTTGGGGAGTTATTCAATCAAAAATTCTTCCCGCAGAAATAAATCTCAAAATATTAATTAACCAATTATAACAAATCAGAGGGATATAATACGGCTTTGGTTCCTATAACTTACCAATACGTTTTTACCGGTTATAGCTTCTGGATTTAATTTTCTGCAGTGTAACCCGGAGCAATTCAACATTAGTGCTCGCGGCATGCCTATTAAGGTATTCTGTCATTCTTTTCAAGTGTTGATTTTCGAAACTGTGCATGTTCTAATCGGATTCAACAAAACGATGGATGTTTACCGTTTGTTCTCATATATTGGTTCGAAGTTCGAAATTAAAAAGGACGCCTAATAACTCCAGTATGAGCTGGTTAATAACGATATAATGAAAAAAACCACCGACAAATTTGTCAACTACTACGAGCTGCTGGAAATCGACCCCAAAGCCGGGCCTCAGGAAGTCAAACAGGCCTACCTTAACCAGGTCAAGCGCTGGCATCCGGATAAAAACCCGGGACGAACCGCGGAGGCGGAAGAGAAGACCAAGGTGCTCAACCAGGCCTACCACATTTTGGGTGATGTCGAGCGTCGCAAAAACTACGATCGCATGCTGCGGTTCACCGGGGGCAAGGATTACGGTGATTTTATAAATGACGAGGCCATCCGCAACAAGATCAACAAAGCCTATCCCTCCTTAAAAAAAGTCCTCGAAAATGTGCGCGGGCTATATGCGCTTTTCAAAGACGCGGTCAAAGGCGATTACAATCTCCATCCGGCAAGTGTGGCCATGATCGGGGGCGGATTGCTCTATTTCATTCTGCCCGCCGATCTGATACCGGATTTCATTCCCCTGGTTGGTTATTTGGATGATCTGGCGATTCTAACTACCATTATGAACTCCCTTAAAGGTGAAATTAACGCCCATCGCAACTGGAAAGCGTCCGGAGAAAAAGGTCACTTCAAAAAGTCCACCTGAATTTTGTCCTCCACAAAAAATAATCAAGGCTTTAAATTTTTGTTGATTTTCTGGATTTTATTCTATATAGATTTTAGTCGACTTTAATCGTTCGGGTTGTTTATACTTGTTGAATACGATTCAACAACCCTATACCTATCAAACATTTGTTGGAGGCTATAAATGCTGAAAATTAAGTCTTACCTAAACTTTGTAGTCGTAATGCTTGCGATGGCGGGACTAATCTTCGTCTCTGGATGTGGACTTTCGGAGGAAAAACAACAGATGACCGATTTTATCCAGGAATTCGGCAAAACAGTCGACGAATACGCCAAAGCCGATGAAAGCCAAAAAGCCGAACTGAAGACGAAGATAAATTCCTATATGGAAAAGTGGACCGAGATGAAAATACAAATGGGCAGTGATATGACGCCCCAGGTTCTAGACAAACTGGATAACGAATATCAAGAATACGCGAAAAAATATAAATCGCTTTCGGACGAGTCGTAAATTAGGAATCCTTTTGTCGCCAAGACCAAGCTGTGCAGGTGGCCAATACTTAAGCGCACCGCAGAGCAACGACCCCTCCTGATTGTCTCTTAAATTTGAAAAATCGAATCGCACGGGTCCCAGGGCGACGTGTGCCCTCTTTTTATGGACCGGCCTCATCTTTTCCGAAAAATCTCATTAGTTCGTCAAAAACAGACCGCCTGCTTTTATCAATCATCCCGAACTGAATTGCGCTTGCTAAATCCGATAAACTTATGTATTTTCGCCTGTATAAGCGTCGAAGACAACAAACCCATTTTTTTACTCAACATTTTTGAACCGATTGACTAGAAGTAAAAGCTATGGGAATCAAACGGATAAAATCCTATCTTGAAGGTAAAATTAGAAAAACCCGGGATTTTTTTCGGTTATACACTACTGGAATGAGCCGCAGGGAAATCGAACGACTGCTGCACAAAGACACGCTCGAGGCCTTAACCTACTACAAAGAAAAAACCTCGCTTGCTGACAGCCCGCTTGAAAAAAAATCGATAACATCAAAAATCAGCGCCTTCAAAGAAATCTTCATGAGCTTTTTAATGCAGCTGACACCGGCGCGCCGGTTTTTTTATGGCGTCGGATTCTGTGCCTTCATAATCGGAATGACCGCATCGAAAGGCTGGTGGGTCCTGGGCGCTTTTATTATCTTGAATTTGCTGCTGGCATTGGAGCTGGCCGATAAGCTGACCACACGCGATGAGCTGGAAATTGCGCGCGAAATCCAGGTCAGCTTGGAGCCCAAGCAGCTGCCCGATTTCCCCGGGCTGTCCGT
>JASFNW010000015.1:0-54739 GCA_050116835.1 Desulfobacterales bacterium | reverse complement strand
CACAAATTTGATTTTGTGCCTAACCTGTTATTTAAGATTTAAGTTCCAGATGACATCGGCCGATATTGCCTGTGATCTTTCGGAATTACATCATGATTCTAGAAGAAAGCAGGGAGCACGCTATGTTGAATGCCCATATTTCCCATCAACCCGTTTCGATGATGACCGCGGTTAATTTCGGTGAACTCAAAATTAGCCAAAACCCGGCTGAAACGCTGGTGGCTTTTTCAATCGGGTCGGGTATCTGCGTATCCATTTATGATCCGGTAACAAAGTCCGGCGGATTGTTGAATTTTGTGCTGCCCGATTCTTCAATGCTGTTACCGGCGAAAGCGCAAATACAACCCTTTATGTTTGCCGATACCGGTCTGGCAGCGCTTTTCGATGCGCTGCACGATCTCGGCGCGCAGATGAAAGATGTTAAGGTGGTGCTTGCCGGCGGGGCTCAAATAATCGATCAAACCACCGAATTTAATATCGGCCACAAAAATCATCAGGCGGTCACATCCCTTTTGAACGCAGAACATCTGACCGTTCGGTATTCGGATATCGGCGGTATCTTCCTCAGAACGCTGCGTCTGGATATGCGCAATGGTGATACCGTTATCCGGACCATGGGACAAACAGAGGTGACAGTATGACGCATGTCGATGATATCATCAGCGCAATTGATACCCTTAGACCGATTCCGCCTGTGGCGACCCAGATCATGGCCCTGGCAGAGGATGAGAGCAGTTCCATGGTGGATATTGGCGATTTGATCGTCCACGATCCTTCGATTACGGCCAATATTTTGAAAATCTGCAATGCCGCCCATTTCGGATTACCCCGACAGGTGAATTCAGTGCGGGATGCAATCGTTTTACTGGGGCTGGATGAGATTATCGAGCTGGTTTTGCTCAACGCAGCAGCTGAAAACTTCAAAGATGGACCCGATGGGTATGGGCTTGGTGAGGGAGAGCTCTGGCAGCACGCTGTCATCTCAGCTCACACGGCTAAAATCCTGGCGGAAAACCATGGATTTGCCTCCCTAAAGCATTTAATTTTTACAGCGTCACTTCTCAAGGATATCGGCAAAATCATTATGGGCCGGTTTGTGGCGTTTTCCTATGAAAAAATCAATATCCTGGTGCATTCAAAAGGCTACAGTTTTAATGAAGCTGAAAAAGAAGTCATCGGCATCAACCATGAAGAACTCGGCGCCCGGGTCGGCCAGAAGTGGCACTTTGGTGATCGACTTGTTTATATGGTGCGCCACCACCATATGACCGATGAAACCGCCAGAGACAACCCGGAAACGGCTCTGGTATATCTGGCAGATATTATTTGTATGATGATCGGTTTCGGCACCGGCCTGGACGGACTTGCGTATCGATTTTACAGTGAGGTGCTGGATCGTATGAAACTGACCGAGAAAGATCTGCAAAACGCGATTTTAAACACCGGTTATCGCCGCCAGAAACTCGACAAGTTGCTGAGTTTGGTTTGAAATCAATCATCAACAACTCCACCGGCAGTAATGGTATCCTCAAATCGATTCTGCAGGGATCATCCAATCATCGCTTTTGCGATACGCTCAGCTGCGGGCAGATTGAAATAGCGCTTTTAAATTCAGTCGGTTGACGGCGTCCGTTATCAACTCGCCGATAACCATTTCCGCATCTTTGCTGCCAACGACACGTAATCGTTCCGCACTACCGGTAATCGTCTGGCCGCTCACAAAGCGGTTTTGCTTGAGAAGATTGGCCTGGTAGGTTATCTGAACCACCCATTTACGCTTGACCAGATCGAGCTTAAATTCTTTTAAAATGATCTCTACAGCAGTGGGTTGGCCTTCACTCTCTGGCGCCACCCGGATACCGGCATTTTCAAATCGTTGCTTAAAAATAGTCTTCATCATGGAGCTCAGGCTAAACGCACCCATCAGGCGTTCATCTTTACCATCTCTGGCGACGATCAGCGCAAAATTGCCGTCAAAATCCTTAAGGGCCATTTTGGCACTTTGGGTAACCATCATCTGCTCTGCTCTTTGATCCTTAAAAATTAAGGACACCGGGGATTCTTCGGTGGCCATTATCTCGGATGGGAGCTGATAATGGACCACCAAATAATTTTTTGAAGTGCAATAATAGGTTGTCAATGCCACAATAAGGATAGACACAAATGTTTGAATACGGCAGCCGAACGGCATCATAAACGAGTTCTCCTTTTATCAGAAATTAGGTTCGCATAAAGCAACGATATCGATAGCAGCATCTTCCAGATCCGCTACCAGCAGTTTGTTGCGCAGCAGCCCGGGCTTGTCCTGAAGTATTTTTATGACCTCCGCACATTCAAGTGCGGCCATAAAGGTAACGGCATACGGTACCGTGCCGAGTGCTGTTTCGGCCCCTTTGAGCGGCACATTTTCTTCGGCCCCATAAATGAGTCTTAAACCCTGATCCTGCGGAAAAATGGTGGTCACCTGTCCTGACGCGCCGGCCAGCGCAGCGGACACCAGGGGTGCTCTAATCTGTTTGCACCAACGCTCTAAAATAAAGCGGGTTTTTAAATTATCCAGACAGTCCACGCAGACGTCCGCATGCCGCAAGAGCATGGCGCCATTTTCGGCGTCTAAAAAGCGGGGGTGGGCCTTTACCTCTACTGCTGAATTGATCGTTTTGATCCGCTGGGCAGCTGCTTGGGCTTTCGATTGGGCCATTCGTGCGGGAGTGCTTAAGAATTGACGGTTCAAATTGTTTTCTTCGAACGTATCGCCATCGATGACATTTAGGATACCGATGCCGATGCGCGCCAGTATCTCCACAACGGCTCCACCGAGTCCGCCAAGTCCGACAATGCTGACCCGGGCGTTCAAAAGGGCGATCTGGTCCTGCAGGCTGAATGCTTTCATGTTGCGCGCATAACGCTCGGGCACGACCCCGTGTTCAAGGGCCATAATTTCGATATGACGACCGCTGATACCCGTCGCTTTTGATAACTGCGAGGTTTGACGGATAGAGATGCTGTTGTAAGGAGTTTTGTCTGGAAATGCCTTGGGCCGGGCGCTCTTGATGATTTTCTCAATGGCATCTGCGTTCAACGCTTATCCTCCTCCAACGGGCGGAAAAATACCAACGCGTTCGCCGCCACCCAGAACACGGGTCCGTTCTACTTTGACACCATCGATGAAGATGAGTTTGATCTGGCCTTCCGGTATATCCAGCTGCGCCAGCAAATCGCCAACGGTGGTACCGGATTCGATTTGATAGCGGTCGGCATTGGGCGGCATAAATTTTTGCAGACTGGCGAATAATTTGAGATGTATGGTGGATTCTGCGGGCATTTTATTTCTGTTGTATTATACCGGTTGTCGTAATATTGAATATACTTTTGCGTTGATTTAGAAACTGTAGCTAAATTCTAGAACCATTCCATTTGAAAGTCAAGGCCACAAAGGTCTTGCCAGGGCTGCGATGATTCAGACAATAACCGCCATTATTCCCATATTTGTTATCATTCTTTTGGGATGGCTGTTACGGGTTTTTGGTTTTATGCGGGCGGAATTTCTCGAAGCGGCCAATCGACTCGTTTTTTATATCGCCATACCGGCCATGGTTTTCAGATCGATTACCCGATCTTCTTCCAGCATTCAATTTGACGGGCGGGTCGTGCTGGTGACAATGCTGTCGGTCTGCGTGGCTTTTGCGGTTGCCTGGCTTTTGACATTTCCACTGCGCTTGCCGCAACGCCATCGCGGGACGTTTATCCAAAATTCGTTTCATGGCAATCTTGGCTATATCGGGCTGGCGGTGTCCTTTTATTATCTGGGCAGTGAAGGTTTTGTAAGGGCCAGTATCCTGGCCGGCTTTTTGATGATCCTACAAAACGTGTTGGGCGTTATCACCCTGCAGATCAATTCGCCCCGGACGAGCATATCTAAAAAGAACGGGGTGGTGGTGTTGAAAATCCTTGGCAACCCGATTATTCTATCGGCCCTGGCCGGAATTTTGGTATCACTGACCACGCTGCCGGTGCCAACGGTGCTGGGGCGCTGCCTGGATATCTTAAGCGACCTGGCGCTGCCGATGGCGCTGCTGATTATTGGTGCATCGCTTTCTTTTGATAGGGTGCCGTCACGGATCAAATCGGTCCTCATGACCGCTGTGCTGAAGCTGTTTCTATTGCCAGCCGTCGGATTGGTGTTTTTTTACGTGTGGAAGGTTGAGTTGCAAATGATGCTACCCGCGGTTATATTGCTGGCATCGCCAACAGCGACAGTGACCTATGTCATGGCTAAAGAGATGCATGGCGACAGCGAATTTGCGGTTATCGCCATTTCTATGCATACGCTTTTGTCTGCGCTCACTTTTACGATCTGGTTGAGCCTTGTCGGCCATTAGCACTTTCAGCGACCTTTCAAATCCAACACCTCGATCAAAAGGGGAACGCATATAAATTTGCCTGTTGTCCGGTTTCGTTTTCCGGTATAGAATTATAGGTACACGTTCAATAACCGATGGTGTTCAACCGGATAGCGCTGATGTGACCCCGACCCTCGCGAAAAATGCTAAGGGGTTGAATCTGAATGCATTCCAACCGATACGGGACGCTGTGTATGAAAATAGCCTTTAACAAAGCACTGGTGACCGGCGGTGCCGGGTTCATTGGCTCTCATTTAGTCGAGATGCTGATAGCGACCGGCTGCCAGGTGACGGTATTAGACAACCTGTCCTCGGGCAATCTTGCCAACTTGAAACATCTGGAAGGACAATTTGTTTTTTACGAAGAAGATATTCGCGACGCCAAAGCATTACATGTCGCTGCTGAAAAATGTGATGTTATCTTTCATCTGGCCGCTATTGTTTCGGTTCCCATGACCGTCGAAAACCCGATTGAAGCAGCCGCTGTGAATGATATGGGTTCCCTGCTGGTTTTTGAGACCGCACGTCAGCAAAAAGTTTCCCGGGTCGTACTTTCAAGCTCCTGTGCGGTTTACGGAGACGATCCAATTTTACCCAAGCGTGAAGACACGACCCTGAAACCGATGAGCCCCTACGCGGTTCAAAAATTGACGGCTGAATATTACGCCAGGCTTTATTATGACCTCTACGGTATTGAGACGACCGCATTGCGTTATTTTAATGTTTACGGACCCCGGCAGGACCCATCCTCACCGTATTCCGGTGTAATTTCTATTTTTATGACCAAAGCGCTGCAGAATGAAGCGGCAGTTATTTATGGGGATGGTAACCAGAGCAGGGATTTTATATATGTACAGGATGTTGCCAAAGCCAATGTGCTGGCAGCAACCGCACAAAAAGCCTGTGGTCAGGTCATCAACATCGGCTCGGCTCGGGCAATTCGGATCAACGCGCTGTGGCAGGCGGTATGCACCCTAAACGGCCGGAACCTCGATCCAAAATATGAGCCTGAAAGACCGGGAGATATCAAAGAATCCCTGGCCGACATCGAATCTGCTAAGACAACACTGGGGTTTAAACCGGCTGTTTCTTTTGAACAAGGCCTTGAGTCGACATTTGATTGGTACTGTAAAAATCAGATATCAGAAGACAGAGGTCAGAAGACAGACAACGAAGGATAGAAGGGCCGGCCACCGCGCCGGCCAAAGAAGGCGGGCGCGGTGGCCGGCCTTACTTCTGTTCTCTGCCAATTTGTTTTCTGAAGGCCGACGCTTTATTAATGACAACTGAAATGGGAATTATATATGGAACTACTATACAAAAACGCACTGGTCACCGGCGCGGCGGGCTTTATTGGATATCATTTGGTTAAACGGCTATTGGATGATGGATGCCGGGTCGTGGGCCTGGATAATATGAATCCGTATTATGATGTTGCCCTCAAAGAGGCCCGTTTGAAAGGACTGAGAAAGGAAACAAACTTTACCTTTGTTCAATTGGATCTGGCCGAGCGCAAACAGATGCAAGACCTTTTTGCCCGGAGCGGATTCGATGTTGTCGTCAATTTGGCCGCCCAGGCCGGGGTTCGCTATTCACTTGAAAACCCGCATGCCTACGTGGACTCAAATCTGGTGGGATTTGTCAATCTTCTTGAATGCTGCCGGTACCATGCGGTGCAGCATCTGGTTTTCGCATCTTCCAGCTCGGTTTACGGCGCCAACACCGCCATGCCGTTTTCCGTCCATCATAATGTCGACCATCCGGTCTCGTTGTACGCGGCCACCAAAAAAGCCAATGAGCTGATGGCGCACACGTACAGCCATCTGTATCAACTGCCCTGCACCGGCTTGCGGTTTTTTACGGTCTACGGCCCCTGGGGCCGGCCGGATATGGCCCTTTTTCTGTTTACCCGGGCCATACTGGAAAATAAACCGATCCAGGTGTTCAACCATGGAAAGATGCAACGTGATTTTACCTATATCGACGACATTATCGAAGGAGTGGTCCGGGTAATGGGCCGCCTTCCGGCGGCCAATCCGGACTGGAGCGGGGACGCGCCGGATCCGGGCACGTCTTATGCGCCCTATAAAATTTACAATATCGGTAACAATAACCCGGTGGAACTTATTAAATTTATCGAAGTCATCGAAACGGCTCTGGGCAGGCAGGCCACCAAGCAGTTTATGGACCTGCAGCCGGGAGATGTTGTGGCCACGTACGCGAACGTTGATGATTTAACTCAGGATGTCGGATTCAAGCCGGCAACGCCCATTGAAGTTGGCATTGCGCGCTTCGTAAGATGGTACAAGCAATTTTACGATGTTCGGTAAGATATAAAGAAAGATTTATTTATATTTTTGAATAATTCATAAATTATTTATTTAAATTTTTATGTTTTTATTAATATAATTATATTCTGTATTTAAATAATAATTTAATTATATTTATTAATAAATATAATATCAAAATGCCCTTTTCGACGGGCTTTTTTCATTTTTGTGCCGTGGCAAAAAACCAAGGGGCTATCTGAGTCGAAGATAGCCCCTGGAATGCTGGTACGCCCGGCTGGATTCGAACCAGCGGCTTTCAGCTCCGGAGGCTGACGCTCTATCCTCTGAGCTACGGGCGCCTATTTTTGCATGAAAATTAATGAGGGATTTTAGTTCCCTGAACTTGAACAAAATTGAACGCTTTTCAAAGCCCTCAAAATTTATGACTTGGATTAATTATTTTAAAGACTAAATGATCCATTTGCAGGAGTCAAGATCAATTCGGTAGTCCCTGTCTAGGCCATTTGGATGGATCTGAGAAGGCCTTTTTCGATGGCCGCTTTGGCTTCCCCAACCACATACAATGAGCCGGCAATGCAGATGATATCATTGCCGCCGGCCGTCTCGATGGCATTTCGGACCGCCGCGGCTACGTCGGGCATCACCTTTACATCGGCTAGTGTTTTTTTAGCGATGGGATACAATTTTTCCGGAGCCAGGGCCCTCGGCGTTTGGGCGCGGGTGATGATGACCCGGGAACATTCCGGCAGCAAACTGTTGAGCATTGACCGGTAGGGTTTATCGTCCAATATCCCGATGACCAGCGTTAAGCGTCGTCGTCCGGTTAAGTTTTTGGTCAGGTATCGGGCCAGGTTGCGCGCAGCCGCTAAATTGTGGGCCCCATCGAGTATCACCAACGGATGGTCGCAGACAATTTCCAGCCTCCCGGGCCATTGCGTATTGGCCAGGCCCTGTTTGATACTCTCAGTCGATATGCTGGTCTGATTGTTGATCAACAGCTCGCAGGCAGCCAGCGCCAGGGCCGCGTTTTGCACCTGAAAACGCCCCAGCAGGGGCGTCTGTAGCCGGCGCCATTTATGGTTGCAACCGGTATATGAAAATTTTCCGGATGGATGTTGTCTGACCCTAAACTCTCTGCCCAGCAGGAACACAGGGGCCTTTTTTTTGCGGGCAACCTGTTGGACAACGGAGCGGGCCTGTTTTTGTTTTACGCCGGTGACCACAGGAGTTGCCTGCTTGATGATACCGGCTTTTTCGCGGGCAATTTCCATCAGCGTGTTGCCCAGATAATCGCGATGTTCGAGGGAGACATTTGTGATGATGGAGATAGCCGGCTGAATGACATTGGTGGCATCATAGCGTCCGCCCATCCCGGTTTCGATCACAGCCCAGTCGACCCGGTGCTGGCCGAATGCATGCAGGGCCATGGCAGTGGTGAATTCAAAAAACGTTGGGCTGCGGTGGCCGGCATGTACCCGCTTAACGGCCTGATAGGCCTCGACGACTTCATCATTTGATATCTGGCGGTTATTGATGCAGATGCGTTCATTGAAGCGGACTAGATGGGGTGAGGTGTATAACCCAACAGTGTATCCGGATACGAGAAGAATAGAAGCCAGCGTCGCTGCCACCGAGCCTTTACCGTTGGTCCCCGCCACATGAATACAGGCATACTTTTTATGGGGATTTCCAAGACCGTCAAGGATGCTTTGGATCGTTTCCAGACCGAGGATAATCCCGAATCTTCTTAGCCCGTACATGGTTTTCAGGCAGTCATTGTAGTCGTCGTTTGAAGCCATGGCGATAAAAAAACCCGGCAGAAAAAATTTCTGCCGGGTTTTTGTTTATTTAAGCTGGGTCCTATCTTCGGCGGTATTTGGCGGCGCGCGCAGCAGCCAATCTTTCCCTTCGCAGCGCTTCGCGCATCTTGCGGCGTCGGTATTCACTCGGCTTTTCATAGTTCTTCTTAAGCTTGAGCCGTTTGAACAGACCATCATTTTGAATCTTCTTCTTTAAGATCCGCATGGCCTTTTCGACGTCATTGTCGATGACCTTAACTTCAATATCCTTCAAATTCCTCGCCCCCTTTTACATTTCAATTTTATTAGAAAATTATTGAAATTGTCTTTTTTCCCAACAATTTTGTTTAAACGTTTTCTTATATATCGTATGAACACGTTTGGCAAGCAAAAATTCTTGGTTTTTTTACCAAATTTTAATCTGACGGGCCTTGAGCGCCATTGTCGATCCCAAAGCCCATCAATATTATCTTGACACGGGCCGTACCTTCGGCCATACTTTGCCGCCAAAAAATATTGAAGCGATTTCAAAAATGCATCTAAAGTACAAAATTACGAAAAAACAAATTATTAACAAATGGAAGGAGGAAAGCACATGCGATTGATATTATTGGGGGGACCCGGTGCAGGGAAGGGCACCCAGGCCAACTTTATTAAAAACCAGTACCAGATTCCGCAAATTTCAACCGGTGACATGCTGCGGGCTGCGGTAAAAGAGGGCAGTGAGATGGGCTTAAAGGCCAAAGAATACATGGATGCCGGCAAGCTTGTCCCGGATGATGTCATCATCGGCTTGGTCAAAGAACGCATTACCCAGCCCGATTGTGAAAATGGTTTTTTATTTGACGGGTTTCCGCGAACCATCCCGCAGGCAGATGCCATGAAAGAAGCCGGCGTGCCGATTGATGCGGTGGTGGACATTGATGTGCCGGATGAAGAAATCATCAAACGCATGAGCGGCCGACGCGTTCACTTGGCCAGTGGGCGAACGTATCACGTGGTGTTCAATCCGCCGCGCGAAGCAGACAAAGACGATGAAACCGGCGAACCATTAATACAGCGTGATGACGACAAAGAAGAAACGGTGAAAAAACGACTGGATGTCTACCATGCCCAGACAGAACCGCTCATTGGCTACTATAAAAAATGGGAGAAGTCCGGTGAGCCGGCCGCGCCTAAATATTTCCGAATCGAGGGCGTTGGCAAGGTTGAAGAAATACGAGATCAAATTTTTGCAACACTGGATGATCTGAAATAACAGAGGACAGAAAACAGAGGACAGAGGACTGATAACAACGGACAGATAACCAGAAACAGATGACCGATAACTGAATATAGAAACGGCCCTCACATCCCGTTTTGCAGTTTTTCATCTGCCTTCCGACCTCTGACCTCTGCCCTCTGCTTGAATGAGTTCTCTGACGAGCCGAACGGCTTCCTGCCGAGTCATCTCGCGCCGCGACAACCGTTCTTCTTCTACACGATCTAAAATTTTTTTAAACAACGGGGATGGTTTGAGTTCAAACTCCGCGATCAGGTCTTGGCCGCTAATCAGCTTGGGTCGGGAGGCTCTGGGTTTGAATTCGGTTTCAAAATCCTGCTTCAATTGGACTAAAAAAGCCACGTATGCAGTGCTCTGGCGGCGATATTTTTCTGTTTTGCCCAGCGCATCCGCAGCGGCTATCAACAGAAGCTCAGGAAGATAGGCACCGCATTTGATAAAAAATCGAGTGATCGCTCGGGCAGACGCGTTTTGTTGCTGGTGCGCCGTGTAAAGGTGCAGCGGGCGAATGTGATGCCGAACCAGAAATTGAACGGTTTCACTAACCTGATTGGAGCACTTCAGACGCCGGCAGATGGGTTTAGCCATCTGGGCACTGCGGCGTTCATGGCCGTAAAAATGAAGTGTGCCGTTGCGGTCAGCCTGCTGCGTGGACGGTTTGCCGATATCATGCATCAGAATCGAAAACTTAAGCAGCGGAAATCGTGATTCAGCGATACCGCCGGTAAGTTCTGCGCCAGCAACTGTCGCTGACGGCGTGCCGGATTTCAGCAACCCCTCCAGACGGTAAAAAGCGAGCAGGGTATGTTCCCATGCATTAAATTGATGATGCCGATTCTGGCGGCAGTTTTTTAGATCCGCCAGCTCGGGAAAAAGGGTAAACAGCAGATCATTATCAGCCATCTGGCGAAGATACGGCTGGGACCCGGCGACTTGAAGCATTTTAAATAGTTCATCGCGAACGCGCTCACCGGCTGATTGGCGGATAAGAGTTGCATTTTCTTCGATGGTAGCTTTCGTCTTTGATTCAATCTCAAATGCAAACTGGGCAGCAATGCGATAGGCTCTAAGCAAACGAACCGGATCCTGCTTGAAAATATCTTCTGAGACCATACGAACGCTACCGTGACTCAGATCGTGCCGGGCTCCCATCGGATCAACTAACTGTCGAGCCGACAGATCATATGCCATGGCATTGATCGTAAAATCCCTTGCCATAAGGTCTTGTTGGATGGATGCATCTTTGGCTTGCGTAATATCGACGATGGCGCTGTCACTCACCACCCTGATGACCATCTGGCCGGGTTTGCCGATTTCAACGAGACGACCTTTGGTCCGGGTTGCGATCAGACGCGCGAATTCTAAAGGATCGCCGAGTACGGCCACATCGTAGTCGACCGGAGAACGACCGCACAGCATATCTCTGATTGAACCGCCGACGAGATATGCACCGTCTGTTTTCGGAAACAGTTTCGGATCGATGTGTATCATCGTTTTAAGACCATCTGCGGTTGGACCACCTCAATCTGTCGAAATTTCGGACAAACTGCTTGACATGATTGCGATTATGATATAATTTTTTATTAGCTAATCTAAGGCATAACCCGCCAGATAGTGAGGATGTCTAATTAGAATCTTCTAGTTTAAAGTCACTGTACATTCATAATCCTCCTTAAAAATCGATATGGATCCGGTCCATTTGCCTGCTGTGTAGGGACGCCTATATTTTAATCAGATGCACAATGTCGCCAAATGTAAGCACCACTTAACTGGTTTCTTTCAAGGGTAACCCGCCTTGTGCTTAATAATAATGCTCACGTTTCATACAGCGTTTAATGATAAAGCATTGAATATCTTTCCGTTGAGCCGATTGTCAACCGCAAAGGGATAGTTGTAATTTAATCGAGTTCGGCCAGTGGTAGAGAAATCTACCTGAATAATAACATAAAGGGGAAATATTTAGATGAACATTGTAGAACTCAAAGAGAAGAATATCAGCGAACTGACTCAAATGGCAAAACGTTTTAAAATCGATGGCGCTGCCGGCATGCGCAAACAGGAGCTGATGTTTGCGCTGCTGCAACACCAAATTGAAAAAAATGGTTTCATTTTTGGTGAAGGCACGCTGGAGATTTTACCGGATGGATTTGGTTTTCTCAGATCCCCGGATTCCAACTACCTGCCCGGGCCAGATGATATTTACGTGTCGCCGTCACAGATTCGGCGTTTTAACCTGAGGACCGGCGACACCATATCTGGTCAGATTCGTCAGCCCAAGGAATCGGAACGCTATTTTGCCTTGCTGAAAGTCGAGGCCGTCAATTTTGAAGATCCGGAAGTTGCCCGCGATAAAATATTGTTTGATAATCTCAAGCCGCTTTATCCGGACCGCAAGGTCAATCTTGAAACCGACCCTGAAAACTATTCAACTCGAATTATGGATTTGATGATCCCCATTGGCTTCGGTCAACGCGGCCTGATTGTTTCCCCGCCAAGGTCAGGTAAAACCATGTTGTTACAAAGCATCGCCAACGCCATTATTGCCAGCCACAAAGATGTTGTGCCATTTGTGTTGCTGATTGATGAACGGCCGGAAGAAGTCACCGATATGGAACGCACTGTGTCTGCGGAGGTCATTAGCTCCACCTTTGACGAGCCCGCCGAACGACACGTTCAGGTAGCCGAGATGGTTATCGATAAAGCCAAGCGGCTGGTTGAACATAAAAAAGATGTGGTTATATTGCTGGATAGTATTACACGGCTGGCCCGGGCTTATAATTCGGTCGTACCGCCCAGCGGGAAGATTCTATCCGGTGGTGTGGACTCCAATGCGCTGCAGCGGCCCAAGCGTTTTTTCGGTGCTGCTCGCAATATAGAAGAAGGGGGCAGTCTAACGATCATCGCCACCGCCCTGGTTGATACGGGCAGTCGGATGGATGAGGTAATCTTCGAAGAATTTAAGGGCACCGGCAATGCCGAAATTCAATTGGATCGCCGCTTGGCAGACAAACGCGTTTACCCCTCATTTGACATCAAGCGGTCCGGCACGCGCAAAGAAGAATTGTTGCTCGAAGAAGAAATTTTAAATCGGGTATGGATATTGCGCAAACTGCTGACATCACTCAATACCGTGGACAGCATGGAATTTTTACTCGACAAAATGCAGGGAACCAAAACCAATAAAGAATTCTTAGATTCAATGAATGCTTAAAATCAATTAAGGGTTGTCAAACGTAAACCTTTCGGTTATACAAAAAAAAATTTATGAAAATTTTTTAGGGGGTTGAGAAAAAATGAAAGCCGATATTCATCCAGAGTACCACCAAACCACCATTCAATGTGCCTGCGGTAACGTTTTAGAGGTCGGATCCACCAAGGCGGATATTCGGGTGGAGATTTGCTCAAAATGCCATCCATTTTTTACCGGAAAGCAGAAGCTGGTCGATACCGCCGGCCGCATCGAACGGTTCCGTAAAAAATACGAAAAGTTTCAACAGACAAAAGAAAAGCCCAATTAGCAGCTCCCGCCCGCAATGATGCTGCTAAGCTCTCAGGCGCTTCAGTGCCACCCTTACACCGGCTGAAGCGCCTAAAAACACGCGCTTGGCCTGCTGGCAAAACGACAGGCTCTTCCATCGACCGTTTCCTTTTAAATTTACCTGTTTAAGACAGAAGCCCGTTTAAACATTTGAAGCCATATATGCTTGCCCGCAGGTAAAATGACTTTGGCCACACGGATTCGATCTTTTCCGGTGGTTCCGTTGGCAATGAACGGCCAAAATCATTATCAGCCAAAGTCATATTTCTGAGGATATCGTAAAATGCTTGATCAATTAAAGGGGGTTGAAGAAAGATTCCTGGAGGTCGAAAAGCGTCTGAGTGAACCGGACATTATGCAAGATCTTCAGGCCTACCAGACGCTTACGCGAGAGCACGCGGAGTTGAATAAAATTGTGTCGGTCTTCAGTGCGTATAAACAAACGCTGCAGGGGATCGATGAAAGTACGGAGTTGCTGCAGGACCCAGATCCAGAAATCAGAAATTTGGCCCGTGACGAGCTGGCCAACCTGAGTCAACACCGCGATCAGCTGGAGACAGATCTCAAACGGCTGCTGCTACCCAAAGATCCCAATGATGAGAAAAATGTAATCATCGAAATCAGAGCGGGCACCGGCGGCGAGGAAGCCGCACTGTTTGCCGGTGACCTGTTTAGAATGTATACGCGGTATGCTGAGGGCCGCAACTGGAAAGTCGAAATCATGTCGCAACATGAGACCGGTGTTGGCGGCATCAAAGAAATTATAGCGCTGGTTCAGGGCAGAGGCGCTTACAACAATCTCAAATATGAAAGCGGCATTCACCGCGTGCAACGCGTACCGGCCACTGAAGCCCAGGGACGGATCCACACTTCTGCGGTGACGGTTGCGGTTTTACCCGAGGCTGAAGAAGTGGATGTCAAAATAGAGGCATCCGAGCTGAAAATTGACGTTTATCGGTCCACAGGCCCGGGAGGTCAGAGCGTAAACACCACCGATTCAGCTGTCCGCATTACCCATTTGCCGACCGGATTAGTGGTTACCTGCCAGGATGAAAAATCTCAATTAAAAAACAAAAACAAGGCGCTTAAAGTATTGCGGTCGCGATTACTCGACCAAATCACGCAGGAACAGAACGCCAAACGTTCTGAAGCGCGCAAAAGCCAAGTCGGAAGCGGGGATCGCAGTGGCCGTATCCGGACTTATAACTTTCCCCAAGGCAGGGTAACCGACCACCGCATCGGTCTGACCCTTTATAAATTAGATAATATTCTGCAAGGGGAAATCGATGAGCTCATCGATGAATTGACGACTTATTTTCAAGCACAGGCGCTGCAAAATGCACAATCGAGTCAGCTCTCGGCATCCTGAATGGACCATTCTCAAGGTGCTTCATTGGGCCACAACATACTTTAAGCGCAACGATATCGACAGCCCAAGAGCCACCGCCGAAATCCTGCTGGCACATGCATTGGCTGCCGAACGCATCGATTTATACCTGCATTACGATCAACCCCTGAATGCAGAGGAGCTCAGCCGCTTTAAAGCCGTCATCAAGCGGCGGATAAAACGTGAACCGGTGGCTTACATTCTGGGGTACAAGGAATTCTGGTCGCTGCAACTGGCCGTCACCCAAAAGGTTCTCATCCCCCGGCCAGAAACCGAATGCTTGGTCGAAAGAGCGCTGGCCTGCCTTGCAGCAACATCCGGTTCAGGGCGTCAACGCATCCTGGAGATGGGCACCGGCTGCGGGGCGATTCTAATCGCACTGGCATCTGAAAATGCGGGACACACCTATTGGGGGACGGATATATCCGTTGCGGCCATTCAGGTTGCCCAGCGGAACGCCTTAGACCATGATCTGGCCGCCAGCATCCATTTTCTGGTCGCGGATTGGTTTGCCCCTTTTGCAGTTCGGGCGGGTCTGTTTGATATGGTCATTTCCAACCCGCCCTATATCCGCAGCGGGGATCTAAAACGACTTCAGCCTGAAATTCAGGAATTTGAACCCCTGGTGGCCCTGGATGGATCCGAAGATGGTCTGCACTGTTTGCGCCACATCATCCAATCGGCTCATGTCTACCTTAAACCGGGTGGTATTCTTTTATTGGAGATGGGACATGATCAAAAGGCCCCGTTGAAACAGATCATTCAGTGCTGCGACCCATACGAAGATGTCGCTTTCTATACCGATTACAGCGGATATGACCGCATCGTCGCCATGCGAAAGCGCGCGATAAAATGATTGCTAATCAACTGTCTTTAAACGGTATCCCAATCTAGCAGGAATTTACATGCCGGATACCGGTAATAGAAAAAACCCTTGCGATGCCCATCTTTATTTGCTATTTGAAGTGGATTTTTTACCACACACGTCGCCGGATCTGTTGCCCGGTGCTTTCAGTGAAAGTTGGCAACAGGGAAGTCTGCGGCGGAGGGAAAACCAAATGATGAAGGGAGAAAGAAAATGGCTTACATTACCATGAAAGAGTTGCTGGAGGCCGGTGTTCACTTTGGCCACCAAACGAAACGTTGGAACCCCAAAATGAAGCCGTATATATTCGGCGCCAGAAACGGCATTTACATTATTGATCTTCAGAAAACGGTTTCGATGTTTAAAACCGCTTATGATTTCATTCAGTCAACTGTCGCTGAGGGCAAACCGGTTCTTTTTGTCGGAACCAAAAAACAGGCGCGCGAATCCATTTATGAGGAGGCCAACCGCTGTGAGATGTTTTACGTCCACAATCGCTGGCTGGGCGGTATGTTGACGAATTTCCAAACCATTCGGCAAAGTGTCGAGCGATTGAATTACCTGAATGATATCCAGAATGACGGTTCTATCGAACTGTTTCCCAAAAAGGAACGATTGAAACTCGCCAAAGAGCGAGTCAAGCTTGATAATAACCTGGGTGGGATTCGAACCATGAATGATCTACCCGGAGTTATTTATGTCGTCGATCCTAAAAATGAAATGATCGCGGTTCGTGAAGGCCGACGTCTGAATATTCCCATCGTAGCCATTGTGGATACCAATTGCGACCCAGATGAGATTGACTACATCATACCGGGCAACGATGATGCGATTCGCGCGATTCGTTTGATAACCTCCAGAGTCGCCGATGCCTGCCTCGCGGGCAAAGCGGCTTATGAAGAAAAAGTGCAGGCCAAAGCCGATAAGCAAGGCGAGGAAGAATCTGAAATTGCTGCTGCCAGCGCGGACCTGAAGCCAGGTGAGCGCAAAGTCATATCCGATGGAACAAAAGGGCCGGTGGTTGAAATCATTCGCAAGACCGATACCGATCAACCCGCTGAAACGGAGGCGCAAGAGGCGGCCGTAGAAGAAGATTCGGAAACAACGAAACCCGTTGAGCGAACGGATACCGAGGCAGCAGGAGAGTAAAAATGGCAAAAATTAGTGCGGACATGGTAAAAGAGCTGCGGGAAAAAACCGGAGCGGGGATGATGGATTGTAAAAATGCCCTGACGGAAGTCAACGGAGACATTGATAAAGCGGTCGAGTTTTTGCGCAAAAAGGGTCTGGCCACTGCCCAAAAACGAGCGGGTCGGACACTCAAAGAAGGCATCATCCAATCCTATATCCACATGACGGGAAAGCTGGGCGTTTTGGTTGAAGTTAATTGCGAGACCGACTTTGTGGCCAAAAATGAGGATTTTCGGGAATTTGCTAAAAATATTGCCATGCATATTGCAGCCAGCAATCCGCTGGGCATCACACCGGAAGATGTGCCTGAAGACCTCATTGAAAAAGAAAAGGAAATATATCGGGCCCAGGCGCTTGAGATGGGAAAGCCGGAAAATGTAATCGATAAAATCGTCGAGGGAAAACTCAAAAAATTTTATGAGGAGAGCTGTTTGCTGAATCAGCCCTATGTCCGCGACACCAATCTCTCCATTGCCGATCTGCTCGCTGAATTGATCGCCAAAATTGGTGAGAACATCTCGATTAAACGGTTTGTCCGCTATCAGATTGGAGAATAATTAATCGTGAGCCAGCCATTATACAAGCGCATCGCCCTTAAATTGAGTGGCGAGGCACTGATGGGGGACGAAGATTTCGGCATCAGCCCGGATATGTTAAAGTATGTGGCCCGGGAGCTTAAATCTGTTGCGAATTTGGGAGTGCAAATCGGCATCATTGTCGGCGGCGGCAATATCTTCAGAGGGGTTGCAGCAACTTCATACGGTATGGAGCGCGTTTCAGCCGATCATATGGGAATGCTGGCAACGGTGATCAACAGCCTTGCACTGCAGGATGCCCTCGAGAAAAACGGTCTTGAAACCCGTGTTCAAACGGCCATCTCCATGCACGAAGTTGCCGAGCCGTACATTCTTCGCCGGGCGATCCGTCATCTGGAAAAGGGACGGGTGGTTATCTTTGGAGCTGGGACCGGCAACCCGTATTTTACGACCGATACCGCTGCCGTTTTGCGGGCCCAGGAGATACATGCCGAAATCTTGTTGAAGGCCACCAAAGTCGATGGGCTGTACGATTCAGATCCGGTTGAGAATAAAAGTGCCCGAATTATAAAAAAAACCAGCTACATGAAGGTTCTCGAAAAGCAGCTCAGGGTGATGGATATGACGGCAATCTCACTTGCCATGGATAACCAGCTGCCGTTGGCCGTATTTAAGCTTAAAACCAAAGGCAATATCAAAGCGGTGGTTTGCGGTGAGGATATCGGCACGCGCATTAATTAAAACCTTCCGGCATAATTGGGTTGATGTGGCGCGTACATTCTTGATATAATACCTGAATCTTGCATGAAAATTAATGAACAGTTGAGTTTACATTTAATGACAACGGCCTTTTACAATCGCCCTTCAGGCATAATTGAGGAATCGTCATGATTGATGATATCTATCAGGAAACCACAGACAGTATGAGCAAGTCGGTCGAGGCCCTCAGCAGGGAGCTTAAGCGGGTCCGCACAGGCCGTGCCTCTTTATCCATACTTGATGGTATTAAAGTCGACTACTACGGAACCCTGACTCCGCTCAATCAAATGGCCACGCTGGCCGTACCGGAAAGCCGCCTGATTACCATCCAACCGTGGGATGTGTCGGTGATCAAAGATATTGAAAAGGCGATTTTAAAGTCTGACCTGGGACTCACACCGGCCAATGACGGCAAGCTCATCCGCATCTCCATACCGCCCCTTACTGAAGAACGTCGCAAAGAGCTGGTTAAGGTGGTTCACAAAATGGCTGAGGACTATAAAGTTTCGGTTCGTAATGCCCGGCGCGATGCCAATGAACTAATCAAAAGCTTGAAAAAAGATGGTGATATATCTGAGGATGATGCCTTCAAATCCCAGGAAGAAGTTCAAAAAATAACCGATGAACATATCAAGCGCATCGACGAATGTTGTCAAGAAAAAGAGAAAGAAATCCTTGAATTCTAGTTCCGCCTCAGACAGCTCCGAAGATCTTGATAAAAAGCAGCTGCCCGCCCACGTCGCGATCATCATGGATGGTAATGGAAGATGGGCAAAAAAGCATCTATTATCCCGCATTAAAGGACATGAAAAGGGGGCAGAAGCGGTTCGAACGGTTGTGCGTGCTTGCCGGCAATTGGGCATCGCCTATCTGACACTCTATGCATTTTCAACTGAAAACTGGCAGCGACCTCAAAAAGAGGTCAATGCCCTCATGACTCTCCTGATAAAATTCCTAAAATCCGAACAGAAAGAACTTGCTGAAAATGACATCCGTCTGGCGGTCATCGGGCAAACGGAGCGGCTGCCGGCCGATGTTCAACAGGCGCTGCGCGAAACCATTGATTTAACCCGGCACAATTCTGCCCTGCAGCTGAATTTGGCCTTGAGTTATGGCAGTCGGACGGAAATTGTGCGCATGGCGCAGCAAATTGCCCGCAAAGCAAAAAACGCGGAACTGCAGCCGGAAGAGATCAGTGCTGGAACCGTAGCCGCTCATCTGTATACAAAAGATATACCAGACCCGGACCTATTGATCCGAACCAGCGGGGAGATGCGCATCAGCAATTTTTTGCTCTGGCAGATTGCTTACGCTGAAATCTATGTCACCCCGACCTACTGGCCCGATTTCGGCAAAGAAGAATTTGTCGAGATCTTGCAAAACTATCAGAAGCGGGAGCGCCGTTTCGGTCGGGTATAGTGTCATGTCCCACTCAAACATTGCACACGATCACGAGGTGGTGCTTTTAAACTCAGTCGAGTCTACTTAATATATGGTTTCAGTGTTCAGGTGTCAAAAAATACAGAGGTCAGAGATCAGAAAACAGATGACAGATAGATCGCGTCATCTTCCATCATTTCCATCTGTCCTCTGTCTCCTGACTTCTGTCTTCTGATCGCTGGCACCTGACGCCTGACAGCTCAGAGAAATATGCACCTTAAGCGTTGGATCACAGGGCTGATTGCTCTGCCCATTCTCATTTTTTTGGTATACACCGGCGGGATTGCCTTTTCGGTGCTTGTCAGTGCTGCGGGAGTGTTGGCGTTATGGGAGTACAACCGCATCGTATTGGATCCTGCACTGGCCGGTGTTTCCGGCTTTATTGTGGGCTGGGGTTATGTGCTGGGAGTTGCCATCGTGTGGGCGGCTCAATGGATGGATGCGGAGCTTATTCTCAGCCTGGTAGCCATAAATCTTCTGGGTATCGCCCTGATATCGATGTTTCATTTTAAAGCGGAGCCGGCTGTCCTAAGAGTGGTTTTGCGCCAGCTTCAGGGCACCATTTACATACCGGTTTTGCTCTCTTTTCTGGTTCTTATTCGGACCGGCGATTTTGGCATGAGCTGGATTCTTTTTCTGCTGGCAATTGTTTTTGCCGGCGATACCAGCGCCTATTATGTCGGTTCCTATTGGGGACGGCACAAATTAAGCCCGGCCATCAGTCCAGGGAAAACGATAGAGGGGTCGGCAGGCGGATTGGCTGCCAATCTGGTGGTTGGCGCCATTGGGAAAGCCTTTTTTTTTCCCGGTCTGTCCTGGCCGGCGAGCATCTTGTTTTTTCTTGCGGTTGGTGCGGCCGGTCAGTTGGGAGATCTGTTTGAGTCAGAGATGAAACGCTTTTCGGGGATCAAGGACTCCAGCAATATATTGCCGGGCCATGGCGGAATTCTGGATCGTATAGATGCCCTTTTATTCGCATCCCCGGTGGCCTATGTGTTTATCCGGTTTATATTTTAACGTGACAGGTTTGGTGTTTCGCGGTAAGGGTCGCGAACCTTTTGCTACCTGGCGACTGGCTCTTTCTGAATGTCGGATAGATCGCTTTTGCCAGCAGCGAGATGCCAGAGACGAATACGTCCTTTTCAAAGGATCAATCCGATTTTGGAATAGCGGTTTGAGAAAACAATGAAACACCTTTCCATACTGGGCTCTACCGGGTCCATTGGTCGCAATGCCCTGAAAATTGTTGACCTGTTTCCGCAGCACTTTACGATCAAGGTGCTCGCGGCCAAAACCAATACGGATCTGCTGGCCACGCAAATCCATCGGTTTTCTCCCGAACTGGCGGTCGTCTTTAACGCCGAAAGCGCACAGCGATTAAAGCAAGCGCTGGGGTCTGGCACAAAAGCTGAGGTCCTTTACGGAGAAGATGGCTACCAAGCCGCTGCCAGTTATGACGGTGTGGATATCGTCCTGACGGCGGTAGTGGGTGCCGCTGGTTTGAAGCCGACCCTGGCAGCTATTGAAGCTGGTAAAACCATTGCTTTGGCCAACAAAGAAACTCTGGTGATGGCCGGTGAGATGGTTACCCGCAACGCAGCCAGCAAGGGTGTCCGGATTCTGCCGGTGGACAGTGAACACAGCGCTATCTTTCAGTGCCTTCAGGGACATCGTAAAGATGATCTAGCCCAAATCTTACTCACTGCCTCGGGGGGTCCTTTTTTAGGTCTGCCGCTGGACCAATTTGAACATATTTCAACAGCCCAGGCCCTAAATCATCCCAATTGGGATATGGGGCCCAAGGTTACCATTGATTCTGCCACTTTGATGAACAAAGGATTGGAAGTTCTGGAGGCCAAATCGCTTTTTGACGTTTCAGAAGACCAGATTGAGGTGGTCATTCATCCCCAGAGTATCATTCATTCAATGGTGGCCTATCAGGACGGCGCTGTGATGGCCCAGCTGGGTATACCGGATATGAAATCGGCCATCGCCTATGCGCTTTCATTTCCGCAACGGTTGCCGTTAAATCAACCCCTGCCGGATTTTTCCGGTCAGCAGGATCTGACCTTTCAAAAACCGGATCTCGCTAAATTTCCCTGTCTGAACCTGGCATTTCAGGCATGCAAGGTAGGCAAAACGCTACCGGCGGTTTTAAATGCGGCCAATGAAGTTGCGGTAATCGCATTTTTAGATCATAAAATTTCATTTACGGCTATTGCCAGGATTGTCGAAATGGCAATGGAAGCGCACTCTGTCCATGCGAATCCCGAGCTTTCCGATATCCTTGTTGCCGACCAGGAGGCGCGCCAGAGGGCGGCGGATCTTGTGGCCTGTATGTAAAGCTGCGTTTTAATCAGGACAACCTGCAGTCGTTTGTGAATCGGGCATTTGGTCCAAGCGACTGATAACCAATAACCAACAACTGACAACCAAAGCTATGGGTATAACATTATTTTCCTTTATCATTGTTCTGGGTGTTCTCATATTCTTTCACGAATTCGGGCATTTTTTAATAGCCAGGCTCTTTGGCGTCGGCGTCGAAAAATTTTCTCTGGGTTTTGGTCCCCGACTGGTCGGGAAGAAAATTGGCCGAACCGACTATCGCATCTCG
The DNA here is from genome assembly GCA_050116835.1 of Desulfobacterales bacterium. Classification (GTDB taxonomy): domain Bacteria; phylum Desulfobacterota; class Desulfobacteria; order Desulfobacterales; family JAHEIW01; genus JAHEIW01. Next base: position 32,634 of record JASFNW010000015.1, on the reverse strand, counting down.
GCCATTCCTCTTGGCGGCTACGTCAAGATGGTTGGCGAAGAACCGGATGCCGAAGTTTCTCCGCAAGATCTATCCATCTCCTTTACCCATAAACACGTCCTCAAGCGCATGTGCATTGTCGCTGCCGGACCGATTTTTAATATTCTGCTGGCGGTCATCATCTTTTTCGGTATTTTCTGGGTCTCAGGTGCCATGATATTGACGCCATCCGTAGGAGAGGTCAGAGAGAGCTCGCCGGCGCTTGCTGCCGGTTTAAAAGCGGGCGATCTGATTACTGCCATTGACGGGGTAAGCGTTTCCAACTGGGAGGCTATGACCGAAATCATCGGCGCCAGCAACGGAAAAACCCTTGAGATTGCGGTACGGCGAGGGGATGCTGACAAGGTTTTGCGGGTAACCCCCGAATTGGTGCCGACCAAAAATTTATTCGGTGAAGATATTCAGCGCTATATTATTGGGATCAGCGCTTCGGGCGAGGTCTACACCCGAGAATTGAATCTCTTTCAAGCGTTGACGGAAAGTCTAAAACAGACATATACCATTGTCGAATTGATGGTAATCGTCATTGGCAAGCTGATCACCGGCGACATATCTGCGGATACGATTGGTGGCCCGATCATGATTGCCAAAATGGCCGGAGACCAGGCTAAGGCCGGCATCAGCAATCTGATTTTTTTCATCGCCCTGATCAGCGTCAATCTGGCCATTATCAATCTGGTACCGATCCCCATCCTGGATGGCGGGCATTTGCTATTCTTTTTGATTGAACTGATCAAGGGGCGACCGGTAAACTTGAAAGTACGCGAGGTTGCCCAGCAAATTGGTCTATTTATCATCCTGCTGCTGGTCATTCTGGTCTTCTATAATGACATCTTCAGATATAAGGATAATATTCTTCGATTTATTAAGGGGATTTTTTAGTTCATAAACCGTTACGATTAGGATGACACTTAACGATGCCAGCCAGACTCGAAATCGCGTTGAAGGATCACCTGTTCGATGCCGAAGGCGAAGGGATTCGCCGCCAAGCTTCCGATTACTTTGGAATACAGCTCTCGCGGGTGCGGTCTGTTCACATCTTAACCATCGATGCCGACTTGAATCCGCAGCAGCTCAAGCAGATCCAAAGCGACATTTTCACCAATCCGGTTACCCAAATCTCTTCCTTCGAACCGTTGGCGGTTCCATTTGACTGGACCATCTGGGTCGGTTATCGTCCGGGGGTGCGCGATAATGAGGGCGCTACGGCCGTCGAAGCGGTTGAAGACCTGCTGGGCTTGACGTTTTCAGCCGATGCAGCCATCTACACCTCCAGACGGTATTGCCTTCAAGGCAGCCACCTGGCAGAAGCTGCGTTGAACAAAATTGCCGGTGAATTGTTGGCCAACGACATTATTCAGCAATGGCAGATCATACCCCAATCCAAATGGGACCCGACATCCGGCGTCGGCATCATTATCCCCAAAGTGCAGCTTGACCATATTCCAACGGTCAGCACCATACCCATCGATAGCGATGAAACGCTGGCGCGCATCAGCGTTGAGCGCAACCTGGCCTTAAATTCCAGCGATATTCCCACCATTCGATCATATTTTATGGATAAAAACGTGCAGGCAGATCGCGCTCGCGTCAGCCTTGCCGATCCGACCGATGTCGAGCTGGAATACATTTCCCAGGCGCGCAGCGACCACTGCAACCACAATACCTTTCAGGGGTTGTTTCATTACCGGAACCTGACAACCGGCCACAGTGAACGGGTTAACAATCTTTTCAAGACCTGCATCGAGGCGCCCACGCTGGCGCTCAAGGAACAAAAGCCCTGGGTGGTTTCGGTATTATGGGACAATGCCGGCGTCGGCCGCTTCGATGATGATCATTACTATGTCATTACCGGTGAAACGCATAATTCTCCATCCAACATGGAAGCCTACGGCGGTGCCATTACCGGAATCGTGGGCGTTTATCGCGACCCCCTGGGAACCGGCAAAGGATCACGCCTGGTGATGGGAAGCTACGGGTACTGTGTCGGACCGCGAGACTATCAGGGTGACCTGAAACCCCACCTGCACCCCCGGCGTCTGCTGGACGGCGTTATCGAAGGCGTGCGTGACGGCGGCAACAAAAGCGGCATTCCGACCACCTTCGGCCAGGTTATATTCGATGCAGGCTATCTGGGTAAATGTCTGGTGTTTGTCACTGCAGCTGGCATCATGCCGGTTCGCATCAACGGTGAACCCGCTGAACAGAAACGGACGTCCCCCGGTGAATATGTCATCATGTGTGGCGGGCGTGTGGGCAAAGATGGTATTCACGGCGTTACCGCCGCTTCGGAAACCTTTTCGGAAAACACGCCGGCCGGACATGTGCAAATTGGAGATCCGTACACCCAAAAAAAGATGCATGATTTTCTGCTGGAAGCCCGCGATAAAGGACTCATTCAGTTTATTACCGACAACGGCGGCGGGGGCCTGTCCTCCTCAATCGGCGAATCGGCGCGCTATGCCAACGGTTGTGAGGTCGAACTTGAAAAAGTGCCCCTAAAATATGAAGGCCTTGATCAGTGGGAGATCTGGGTTTCAGAATCCCAGGAGCGCATGACGGTGGCCATTCGTCCTCAAGACCTGGACGAATTCATGCGACTTTCCCAAAAGCACGCGGTGGAGAGCACGGTTATCGGCCGCTACACCGATTCGGGCAAGCTGCATATTTTATACAAGGGTAAAACGTGCGCCTATATTGACCTCGAACTGCTGAAGCACGGTTTCCCCCAATGGGAATTTGAGGCCGATTGGATTTCCCCCGAACGACGGGGATTGGTTGAGCCGGTGATTGACAGCCCGCAGGATTACGACACGCTGCTGTTGGACATGCTGACGCGGCCCAACATTTGCTCGACGGAATGGATTACCCGGCAGTATGATCATGAAGTTCAAGGTGCCAGTGTCATCAAACCGCTGGTGGGTGACGAACGGGACGTCAACAGCGATGCGTCGGTAACGCGGCCGGTGCTGACATCCTCTAAAGGACTGGCCTTCACCCAGGCCTTGCTGCCGGCCTATTCAGCGATTGATGCCTATCACATGACCACCTGTTGCATCGATGAGGCCGTCAGGCGGCTGGTCGCTGTAGGCGCGGACCTTGACCACATTGGCGGAGTGGATAATTTTTGCTGGCCCAGCATTCAGTATCACCCGGTCGATAACCCGGACGGGAAATTTAAGGCCGCTCAATTGGTGCGCGCCTGCTGGGCACTGCGGGATATGTGCCAGACATACGCGATTCCGCTGCTTTCCGGCAAGGACAGCATGTACGTGGATGGCCGTCTGCCCGGTCGCTATGGCGAAATGCACAAGGTTTCTGCACCGGAAACGCTTCAGTTTTCAGCCATTTCGGTTGTCGAGAATATACGCAATTGTGTATCGATGGATAGCAAAATGCCGGATGACCTGATTTACGTGCTGGGAATTACCCGCGATGAACTCGGCGGTTCGGAGTATTATGCCCACTTAGGTGAAATCGGCCTGAACGTGCCCCGGGTAGAGGCCGAGAAATTCTGGCCGATCTATCGGGCTTTGAGCCAAGCCATCGCCCGGGGATGGGTCGCCTCAGCGCATGGCGTTTATCGCGGCGGTTTGGGGGTGCATCTGGCAATGGTGGCCATGGGCGGCAATCTGGGCATGAAAGTTAACTTGGAACTGGTACCCGCATCGGCTGTAAATCGTGACGCGGCACTGCTGTTTTCAGAGTCTGCAGGTCGTTTTATCGTTACCGTCGATCCGAGCAAGCGTGCGGATTTTGAAAAACTGTTCGAGCCCACAACTTGTGCCTGCATCGGTACGGTATCTGCATCACCGCAATTTGAAATCAAAGGCCTTGACCAAAAAACCATCGTTTCAGTTGATGTGAGCGCTCTGAAAGCGGCCTGGAAAAAACCGTTTGGGGACCTTGTTTAAAGCAAAAAAAGGTTCAGAGGTTCAAGGTTCTGGGTTCAGAGGTTCAACAGCCCCTATCAGTTGGTCAAAAAAGGGCTGCTTGCTTCTGGCAACTGGCGGCTGGCCAAAGCGATTCTTTTGATATTTAGCAAAAGCAAGTCGCTGGAAGCGAGAAGCCAGTGGCCAAAATAGCTGACATTTTGATACTGGAGGTTGTTGGAGGACACCCATGCGTGACGTAAATGTACTCATTCTGGCCGGTTACGGATTGAACTGTGACAATGAGACCGCCCATGCCTTTGCGCTGGCCGGAGCCAAAACACGCTTGGTACATATCAATGCGCTGATTAGCGGCGAGGTCCGGCTGGAAGACTTTCAGATCATGGTATTTATCGGCGGATTCAGTTGGGCCGATGATCATGGGGCCGGCGTCGTGCAGGCTGTCCGGCTTAAAACCAATATCGGTCAACGCATTCTTGATTTTGTTGCTCGCGGAAATCTGATTCTGGGTATTTGTAACGGATTTCAGGCGCTGGTGAATTTTGGCCTGCTGCCGGGATTCGATCAGGACTATACCCGGCGCTCCATCGCATTGACCTTCAATGATTGCGGCAATTTCCGGGATCAGTGGGTCTTTTTAAAGACCAATCCGGCTTCGCCCTGTGTGTTCACGCGGGGAATCGATGCCGCGGAGTTTCCGATCCGCCACGGTGAAGGTAAGTTTTGTGCTGATGAAGACACCCTCGCCCGGCTGCTGGCGGATAACCAGGTTGCCCTTCAATATGCCCGGCCGGACGGGAACCTGGCCGAAGGCGGTTTCCCCTATAATCCCAATGGGTCCCTGCACGACATCGCCGGTATCTGTGACCCGACCGGGCGAATTTTTGGCCTGATGCCCCATCCGGAAGCCTATCACCACTGGACGAATCATCCGGATTGGACCCGTGCCCGCGAAGTGGACCGGCGACAGGGCCGATCACCGGCTGACAGCCCAACAGTGGGCATCCGCATGCTGCAAAATGCAGTGGATCATATCCGCGGCGGCTAGCACGCCCATTATCCTCAAATCCTTCCCATTAAAATTTTTAATTTCAAAAATGAAATTCAAATTCGTATGACCAATGACACACATGTGCCACCTGTATTCAGCCGGGGTTGTCCGTGATTGATTGAAGAGGCGAAGATGAATATAGTATTCTGAAATCAATGTAAATTTTTACTTTTTTATCCTGAGGGGCAATATCGATTCCGAATGCCGCCAAATATAAGCGGATGGCGCTGTCTGTGTAATAAAAGCCCAAAATATTAAATGAATTAATAGTTATAAATTAATTTAATAACGGTCGATCCGCTTTTTTGGGGATAATTTGCACAGGAAAGCGGCCTTCAAATGATATCAGTAATAGCACAACATACTGAAAATAATAGATTTATAAATTAATTTATCTCTCACCAAAATCATCTTCCGGGTTTTCCCGGATTTAGCAAAAAAGAATCCGCATCTCGATCCCGGCGAACGCTTCCCAAAAAAATTGATCGTACCGCCATGTTTTACCGATTTCTTATCCTTTTTAATTTTATTGGTTTAATAAAATAATTCAATAGCTTATCGTATAAAATGCCCCATTGTTGACTTTCAGGGCTGCAGACGAAATCAACATGGCACAAGTTTTGAAATGATTCTGCGCAGCCAAGGGAGGGAGTATCGCAGTGCAACACAAAGAATCCGGACTGACTGCATTCGAGCTAGCAATGGCCCTTGCCATCATCGCCATCATGGCAGCGGTAACATTGCCACCGTTCATGCAGTGGCGCCAGAAAGCGCAACTGAGCGGTGCAGCCTCGAACTTGGCTACGGATCTCGAAATGGCCAAAACCCAGGCCATACGGGCAAATAAGACCGTAGTGGTCGATTTTGAAAGCAACAATTATAAACTTTTTTTAGATACGGGAGATGGCAGCGGCGGCCCGCCCAACTGGAACCAGGATTCCGGGGAGAAACTTTTGCTCGAGCGGGATTTGCCGCCCGGTGTGCGAATTGATCCCGCCAGTCTCAGTTTCCCGACGGTCAGCGATAAGACCCGGTTTAACAGCCGAGGCATTCCTTTTGATATCGTCGCGCCGGAAACCATATCTCTCGTACAGGGCGCCAACAACCGCCAACTGACGATTAACCGTCTGGGAAATATTGACGTTCAGTAGCACGTGAAATCAATTGATCCCGGACGAATGTGATCAGCAAGGGGATGCTGAAATAACCGAAAGGCACGACCACAGGGGGGTTAACCATTAGATCGAACCTGAAACACCATAGCGGGGACGCGCCGGAAATGGGTCGAAGGCAACGATGTCACGGGCGCCATGCGCTGTTTCCGGATTCGAAGGCCGGATTCTCGTTGGTTGAACTTGTTATGGCCATGGGAATTTCGATGATTATTTTGCTTGCCATTTATCAGGTATTTACCATCACCAGCAAGAATTTTACCACCCAGAATGTAGCGGCAAACGCCCAGCAAAGTCTGCGTTCCGCGATTGGCCTGATGGCCAGAGATATCCGTGCAGCCGGACTCGATCCCACCGATACGGATAATTTCGGCATTGAATACGCTGCCGGCACCAAAATCCGCATAACAGCGGACAGCGAAGATGGTTCGGGTGTTTTCAACGGGGATGTTGATGAAGCCTATTTTGAGCGCATCACCTATGAATTTCAGGGCAATCAAATTGTGCAAACCTTATATGAAGGTACACCCAGCCAGAACCCGGCGCAATTAATCGATAATATCAACAATCTTGAATTTAACTATTTTGATATAAATAACAATGACCTGGTCGATTATGGGGCGAGTCCGCCCCAGGTTCCGGCTGATGATCTGGACAAGATCAGAGCAGTTGAAATTTCCATTACGGTGGAAGAACCGGCCGGAAATGATGAACCCGTAAGCCGAACATTAACCCGCCGAGTGGAATGCCGAAATATGGCGTTTAATTAAAGGTATCGCTATGCATTCAAACCATTCTATCAGATTGAGACTGCCATCGGATATGAGCGGTTTTACGTTTATTGAATTGATGGTGGTACTGGCAATTTTTACGATCGCGGTGCTGGCAATTGCAGCCATGCAGATTACCTCGATAAATACCAATGCTTCAGCGCGCATGTCCGGGGAGGCCAGCGCGCTGGCGGCCAATCAGCTGGAAGCATTGATGGCATTACCTTACGACCACAGTGACCTGAATCCGGCGTCGAGTCCATTTGAGGTTGTCAGCGGCCCGTACACCGTCAAATGGGATGTTATGCTATCCGATATCGACTATGACGGTACCAATGACAGCAAGACCATAAGGGTGACGGTACAATGCGCCAATCGAAATGCAAAGGATGTTTCGATTCAATACATTAAGCCGGAAGTATAATCGCAGGGAGACGGTTTTATGATCAAGATGCAGCCAGATAATGAAGACGGATACATGATTGTGGTCGTTATCATGATTGTGTCGGTGCTATCGGTCATTGCCACGGCCGGGACAAACAATTCGATTACCGAGCGTCGTTCGGCCACCAATGAGCAGATTTACCAACTAACATTCTATGCAGCCGACACCGGTCGCACCTTTGTGGTCAAAACGCCAGATCTATACCATGAAGACAACATCACTGTCGGCCAATCGCTGACATTTCCGAACAAAGATAATCCGGCTGAGCAATACACGATCGACACCAAGGAATCCTTTAACGGCGAAGTGGAATACCTGGGTTCCGGGCTCACGCCGAGGGGCTCCGGATTTGAAGTCGGCAAATTTAAGGCACACCGATATTTGATCAACAGCAAAGGATTTGGACCGCGGGATGCCAATTCCGAAATTGAAGCCGGATTTTACCGGGTGGGATTTTAACACTAATCAAAATATGGCGATGGGCATTATGAAAACAAAATATATGATCGCAGTCACAGGGTTGGTTTGTTGGTTAAGCCTGCTATTGACCTTTAACCAGGGGTACACCAGCGATACGTGCATGTTTGCCGTTACCGCCGATGACCTGCCCCCCAATATTGTTTTTTTGCTCGACAATGGGGTCGAGATGAAGCATCCGGCCACCCCTGCCGGCTATGACAGCGGCGTGGACTACACCCCCACCGTCGGCGAAGAGGTCGACGTGGTGGCCAACGGTGTAACCGGCAACGGGTTTTTTAATCCGAACGGTTATGGTATTTATATTACAGGCGGCCGTTATTACTTGGTGCCCGTTGATGATAACTTGGAATTAAAAACCGATATCCGTTTGGAAGGCTTGCCGGCTGCCGACAGAAAGACTTCCACTTGGACCATTAACGAACAAACTGTTCATTTGCCTGCCGAAGCCAACGCTGAAGTCGATGCCGACGGTATTAAAGACAATGCCGGAGCGTTTCGTTACTCCAAAAATTACTTGAACTGGCTGTTTTTCTACACCACGTCCCTTGATCTGGACAATGATGGTGAGGATGAGCCGATTTACGACGGTGCGGCCCTGCCTGACAAAAGCCGTTTTTATTATGCCAAAAAAGCCCTGCTGACGGCGGGTAAGCTTTCTTCCAACAAGGCACTATTTGCAATTTATAATTTCACCAGCGACGAGGGCGCATCCAACGTTCAGGGACTGGACGATGTGGTCGATACCCTGGGCGAAACAGCCGAAGGAAACATCTTAAACCCCGATTATGTCAACAACATCAACAACATGGGAACGGTGACCTACTCGCCGCTGGCCGAGGGGATGGCCACCATCGGGGCGTACTATAACTCAAATTCATCCGGCGAGCCTGACACGACCAATTATTGTCAGAAAAATTTCGTGATTGCGGTGACCCCCGGCATGTCATCTGAAGACACATCCAGCGGGTTAAGCCAGACCAAGCCGAGCGATTTAATCGATTATGATCAAGACAGCACCGACGGATACGGGGAAAACGACCATCCCGGGCAGGGGACCCTGACTGTTGATGACACCACCTACACGATTACCACCCATATCAACGGCTCGACCTATATGGATGACGTGGCCGCCTATTTTTACGCCAACGATATGCGCATGGCCAATGACAAAACCGAAGCGTTTCAGAACGTCATGACTTACACGGTGGGCTTTATGGCCTCTCCGGCCAGCCGCGTGTTTTTGATCAACACCTCCAACAACGGCAACGGCAAAACCAACTTAACCAACAGCGCCGATCCGGATTACGGCAAATATCACTTTGATGCCGAATCAGCCGAGGGTTTGTCCCAGGCCATTTTAGATGCGGTCAACAGCATTATTTCGCGCACCAGTTCTTTTACCGCGCCGGTGGTTCCGGTGACCCGCACCACCAGCGGTAATAGGATTTATATGGCCTTTTTCAAGCCGCTGGATCAAAATTTCTGGGAAGGCAATGTGACCAAATTTGGTCTCAGCACAGACAATGCAATTATCGGCAGCGACGGCAATGCGGCCACCTGGCCCAATGGAGCGATGCGCGAAGATGCTCAGGCCTTCTGGCAGACCATCGACTGGGCCGATACGTCCAAAAGCAACGGCATCTACAATTACAACCGTAATATTTACACCTACCTGGGATCGGACTACGATTTAAATAATTCAGGCAACCGTTTTGCAACCGACAATGAATTCTTAACCGCAGAAATTTTAGGCAACCCTTCTGATGTGACAGTCAACGGCAGTTTAGTGTCCGGTAAAGAAAAGGTCATTCAATATATGCGCGGGGCGGATGTTTTGGATCAGGATGGAGATCTGGATGTCAACGAGAACCGGTCGGTTATCACGGGCGATGTGCTTCACAGCGAGCCCTTGGTGTATACCTACCGGTACGCCGATAACAGCGCGATAACCATGGTTTTCTTCGGGTCCAATGACGGCATGCTGCATGCGGTGTTGGACACCACCGATCCGGATGTAGACGTTTCCGGTGATGAAACCGATTACGGCACCGAGGCCTGGGCATTCATTTCACCCGACCAGCTTGCGCGCTTAAAAGACATCCTGGAGGGCAGCGTTCACCAGGATTATGTGGACGGCAGCCCGAAAGTCTACTTCCATGACGTGGATGCGGACGGCATGCTGGATACCGCTGATGGTGATAAGGTCATTCTGGTATGCGGTCTGCGCAAAGGCGGTTCCAGCTATTTCGCGCTGAACATTACTAATCCCAATGATCCACAGTATCTGTGGCAAATCAGTCAGACCAGTGATAACTTTCCCGATTTGGTTATTCCCAAACTTGTGGTTATTCCCGAACTCGGCCAGAGCTGGTCCGAGCCTCAATTCGGAGTGGTGAAAACCGGCGATGATGACCCAACCGGCACGATCGTTTGTTTTATCGGCGGCGGATACAGTTCAAACCACTCGGCCGGAAAGGCCGTTATTGCTGTAAACGTATTGACCGGTGCTGTGGTTAAAAAGTTCACCATCGGCATGTACTATTCTGTGGCCAGCAGCGTTAAAGTAGTGGATGCCGACGATAACGGATTTGTAGACAAAGTCTATGTCGGCGATCTCGGCGGTCAGATGTGGCGTTTTGGGCAGGTGTACATCGATGCTCAGGGGTATCCGCTGAATTTTCCGGACTGCAACGAAAATATCAACAGCTGGATGCCTGAAATTGTGTTTGCGGCCCCCACGTACACGATCGAATCAACGACCTACAACCGAAAATTTTACTACCCGCCCAGTGTGACGCTGGAAAAAGGCTATGATTTGCTGTTCATGGGAACTGGCGACCGGGAAAACGCATGTGATACCACCACGGCTGCGGATCGTATTTACTGCGTCAAGGATACGCATGGCTCGATCTTTCTGACCGAGGCTAATTTAGTTGATGTGACCGATCCGACATCTGCGCCGCCGGACCTAAGTCAAACCAACAGCAACTATGATCAGGGCTGGTATATCCGGCTGGTCGACAGTTCGGGAGACACTGAGGTGGCTGCGGGTGAAAAGGTGCTGTCGCGGGGGATTGTGTTTTACAAAACCTATTATGTGACCACCTTTGCGCCCAACAGCGATCCGTGTGTGCCCGGCGGGAATGCCAAAATTTACGCGCTCAATTATTTGACCGGCGAGGCCGTGATTAAATTTTCGGATCTCGACGATGATGGCGATATGGACCTCGCCCGCAGTGTGCTCTTAGGCGGCGGTATTCCGTCCAAACCGGTCGTCGTTATTACCTCAAAGGGCCAGAAAATGTTCATATCACTGGGGAGCACCAATCCGGATGCGGCCAGTCAATCGATCGGCGCCGGCATCATCGAGGTGGACCCATTGTACCCCAAGAATAACTTTTTCTATCTGTGGTGGCGCGAACTGCTCAATTAGGGTGAGCGAGATCCCCATCGAAAACGGTCTGACGCACCTGAGCTTGAGGCGCTGTGCGCTTCATGGAAAATATCCATAGCGCCAGGCACACAGAGCACATCGTTTTGACGAACAAAACCCATCCATTTCGGATGGGTTTTGTTTATTACACACCGGGAACATGGGGTTATACGCTTGCCGTAATCCCTGTGATGAATTGCATAAGTGCAAATTGAATTTCATAGTTGTCATTCCAAATTCGAACCGCACCAGCCCGTCACATTCGCAAAGGTAAAATCGTCTGCTTAATATTCATCTTTTTTCCTGCATGATATTCGTCCGCAACAATTTGATTTCACAAATTTAGAGGACCGGAACGCTGCAGATTAAACACTACCGGACACCATTTTTGTTGCTGGGTTCGCGCCTCGTGCCCAACCAACGGGTGAAAATTATATAAACATTTGAAAATACAATATTTTATAATTTTGACGATCGGTTCCTGCCGTCTTTGCTGCGCAAATAGCGCTACCGGCTATTATGGGAGCAGCTGAATTTTGTCCGGTTCTGCCCGGACCTGTTGTCGGTTGTATTCGATCCCTTCGGACCCATGATGAGAGCGATGCTGAAACTTGGCCCTTCGTGCGCACAAACCGGATATATGGCATACATTTTGTATTTGATTCTCGCCGGAGGAAATTAAAATGAACAGAAGAAATTCAGGTCTGACCGCACTCGAACTGGCCATCACCATTGCCATCGTAGCCGTCATTGCGGCAATGTCCATGCCGCCTTATCTCAAATGGAATCGGGCGCGGCGAATAGAAGGTGCTGTTGTGAATCTGACAGCGGACCTTGAAATGGCCAAAATTCGGGCCATCCGCGAGAATGCGTTTGTCGTGGTGGCATTCGGCACCAACAGCTACTCCATGTTCATCGATACCGGTGATGGCGGTGGCGGCCCACCCAACTGGAACCAGGATTCCGGCGAAAAAAAGATTCTGAACCGCGAGATGCCGGCTGGCGTACAAATCGACACCGCCAGTCTCAGTTTCCCGTTGAACAATGATAAAGTGCGATTTAACGGCCGCGGCATTCCCCCCGATCTGATCTCACCTGAAATCATACCGGTGGCCAACACCGTCAAAAATCGCCAAGTTTCCATCAACCGCTTAGGCTATATTAATGTTCAATAAAGGAAGATGAAAATGGGAATGATACAAAAGCGCGCAATCGTAAAAAGCGACAGCGGATTTTCTTTGATCGAATTGTTAATTGCGATGTGCATTTTTGCACTCGGTATGCTGGCGGCAGCCACCATGCAATACTCGGCGATACGCAATAACACCACCGGTAATACCGCCACCCAGGCCAACATGCTGGCCAAAGCCACCCTGGAGATGCTGAAAAGTCAGGACATCGCGTCATCAACTTTGGCCGTGGGCGATTATGTTGATCCCTCATCGGTTGACGCAGACGGTAATCCCGGCGGCATTTATAATCGCACCTGGCAGATTGATTCCCTGGGGGATTCCGCGCGTCGCATCAGGGTAACGGTAGCCTGGACGAAATTTGGCAGGAGCCGGCAGGTGACGATGCGCTCAAACACCATGGGGAACGGCGTATGAAAACCGATGCCATTTACACACAGCAGCCCGCTGGCCGGGCTGCCGGATTTACGCTGGTTGAGGTGCTGGTGTGCCTTGCGTTGCTGTCAATCCTATTCGGTACGGTTTACCGTGCATTTGCGAACGTAAACCGGTCCTATACCAAAGAAAATGTCAAAGCCGGCGTCCAGCAAAAAACGCGCATTGGAATTGATTTGATGGCGCGCGATATCCGTCTGGCCGGACTGGACCCCCTGAATGAAGCCAACGCTGGCTTTATATCCGCCGGCACGACCACAACGAGCATCCAATTTACTGCCGACCTCAACTATGACGGTGATGTCTTGGATCCTTTTGAAAATATAACCTATACGTTAAACGGGGATCGACTTGAGCAAACGAGTAATCTCGGCACCGGTATGTCTATGGACACCTTGCTGGACAATGTGAGCGCATTGACGTTTACCTATTTAGATGCGAACGATACGGTGCTGGCCGCACCGGTCCCTGTCGACCAGATTGCATCGGTCTTAATCTCGTTAACGGTGCAACGTCCGTCCGGCCGGGATGGCCTGATCAGCCGGACTTACACCACACGCGTCAGATGCCGAAATCTGTAGGGAAGAAAGAAATAACATGAATCTGCTGACGTCACTGAAAACCACGATTGACAACGAACACGGTTTCGTACTGGGCACCGCCATTTTAGTTTCGGCTATTTTGCTGCTGGCCGGTGTGCTGGCGGTGTGGACCTCCAACACGGAAGTCGCCATCGTGCGCAACGAAGGCCAGATGATTCGGGAATTTTATGATGCCGAGGCCGGGGTGGTCGACGCCATTGAAAATTACAACTCGGGTCCGACCACCTGGATGACCAATGATTTTCTGTCCGCTGACCCGACGATTGCCGGCAATGCGGTCACATCCAGTGATGAAAACGGTGATGCGGTCGCCACCGTTGAAGTGCGCTGCATCGAGCCCAGCGCCACACCCATTCCGTCGTTCAGTGATGCCGCCAATAATATACCCCAGCAGCCGCATATCGGCGCTCCGCCGCCGGGCTCGGGTTACAGTCTGAAATATTTTGAGATTCGCCGTTACAGCTTAACGGCGACGTCAACTAAGGGAAACACCCAGGTTCAGGTGGGTGCCTGGAAGGTATTTAATAAGTTTTAGCAAGCACGCTGTTCATTTGAGACCAGGGAGAATTGGGGATGAAGAAAGCCTTTTTGATCACTTTGATGTTGATAGTGGGTACAGCCCGTTTCGGTTGGGCAGACGACACCGAAATCTACGGCACGGTCACCAACCCGGACCTGGAGCCCAATATTCTGATTGTTTTTGACTCTTCGGGCAGTATGTCCACCATGGATGTGCCGGGCACACCCTATGATTCAGCCATCGTGTACAGCGGATCCTATAGCACCTACGCTGTTTACGAACGCTACTGGAGCTGGTCCACCTGGTCCTATCAATGGCGGATTTTTGCCAGCGATGTGGCGGATCTGAACTGCGCCTGGATTCAAAACGATCTGCTCGATGGGGGCTATGCCTATGGCGATATTTATTCATCCACTTATGCCTGTGGCGGCTCCCGGCGCCGGCTGCGCATGGGCAACTTTATGAATTACGATGAATCCGGGGTGGGTGAGACCAAAAGCCGCATCGAAGTGGCCCAGCAGGTCATCACCGACCTGATCAACAACACCACCGGCGTACGCTTTGGTTTGATGAGATTCAACCAGGATCAGGGCGGCCGGCTGGTGGCGCCCTGCGGTACCGACCAAACGACGCTGATCAACGAGGTCGCCAACATTACCGCCGATGGTTGGACGCCGCTGGCGGAAACCCTGGCCGAGGCCGGACTCTACTTTGCCGGTATGAGCAGCTGGTACAACACCGGTGTCAGCTACTCATCCCCCATGCAAGAGCGTTGTCAGAAAAATTACATTATCGTAATGACCGATGGACAGTCGACCCAGGATATTGATTCGAGGCTGACGGGCACCCCCTATATCAACGGTGATATAATCGGTGATTATGACGACGATCACAGCAGCTCGGAAGCGGATTATGCCGATAATGGCTCAGACTACCTGGATGATGTGGCCAAATACCTCTATGAAAATGATTGTCACACCACCCTGGGTGACGGGACAGCTTTCGATAAGCAGAAGATCACCACCTTTACGATTGGTTTTAAAACGTCACATGCATTGCTGCAAAATACGGCCGCGAACGGCGGTGGGGAATATTTTACGGCCGACAACATCTCGGAACTGGCCATGGCCTTTGATCAGATTCTGAGCGCTATTTCGGAAGAAAATGCGGTCTTTGTGGCCCCGGTGGTTCCCATCAGTCGCATGAACCGGACCTATGCCGGGGACAAGATCTATCTGGGATTTTTCAAGCCCCAGCAAAGCGGGCGCTGGATCGGCAACATCAAACGCTATGGCCTGGACATCAATGGGATTCTTTATGATGCCACCGGCATGGAAGCCTGCACCGTTGACGGGTTGATCAAAGACAACTCGCTGTCTTACTGGACCGTGTTGGGCGCGGACGGACCGGATGTGGAAAAAGGCGGCGCAGCCGAGGTCCTCGACTTGCTGATCGACAGTTCCGCAACCCGCAATTTGTACACCTTTACCGGCTTGGTATCGGATCTGACGCTTGATGCCAACGCTTTTGTGGACGGCAATGTGAATATCACCTTTGGGGAACTGGGGGTGGCAACCGCTGCTGAAAAAACGGCTCTGTTCGACGGTGTTCATCAAGGCAGGCTCGGTGACATTATTCATTCAGAGCCGGCAGTGGTGCACTACGCGGATCCGGACGCCAACCCGGCGACCGACGATGCCAAGACCATTATTTTTTCCGGCTCCAACGATGGTATTCTGCATGCCTTTGATGATGCGGACGGCAGCGAAATCTGGGGATTTATTGCCCCGGATCAAATGGGGCGTCTGAAGTCGCTTGACAACGACGATCACGATTACTTTATGGACGGGTCCCCTTCGATTTATGATGGTCCCAGTCAGAGAATATTGATCATGGGACAGCGGCGAGGCGGCCTTAACTATACGGCCCTGGATATCACCACCCATGACGCTCCTGCCTGGCTGTATACCATCGATGCCAGCATTCTGGACCCGAATCCGTCTAACGATCCGGACACCGATAGCTACGAGAGGCTGGGTCAATCCTGGAGCCGCCCGCAACCGGTCACAGTGGCCACCGATGTTGCCATCAGCGAGACCGGTGCGCTACCGACCTGCACGCTGACCGTCAGCAACACTGTGGAAAATGCATTTCTGATACCCGGTGGGTACGACAACAACCAGGATTTGGAAACGCCTGCTGCCACCGATGCGGTCGGTCGGGCGCTGTTTGCGGTGCGGGTGACCGACGGCCAGTTGATCAGCGGATTGAATTTTAATGCCGTCGATAATTCCAGCCTGGGCATGACCCATTCCATCGTGGATGTATCCGGTATCGATCATGATGGTGACGGTATTGTCAGTCGCATATACACCGGCGATCTGGCGGGCAACGTCTTTGCTTTCAAAGACGATGAGGTCATGTTTTTTTGCAGCGGTACCAAATCAAGATCCATTGCCAACGGTGTCTGGAGCGCTCAGAAACTGTTTTCCGCCTCTGCGGCGGATGGCATCCAACGCAAGATTCTGTATGCCCCCGATGTGGTTGCAGAAGATTTCGGCGACTATCTCTTTTTCGGCACCGGCGACCGTTCTGATCCGGGTGAAACCGGCGTTGTCAACCGTTTTTACGCTGTTAAAAACGATTGGTCGGGTGGCGCCACGCTGGATGAAGACGATTTGGTCGATGTCACCGACGATTTGATTCAGCTGGGCACCGAAGCCCAGCAGCAAGCGGTTGAAACCAATCTTGAGAACAGTAGCGGTTGGTTTATCCGCTTGGAAAATCCGGGTGAAAAAGTGGTGGCGGCTCCGAGAGTCTTTGGCGGTGTCGTCTATTTTACAACCTATACGCCGGATTCAGGCGGCGGGAGCGGAACGGACCCCTGTGCGGCCTCGACCGTCAGAGGCATTGCACGGATGTATGCGGTTAATTACAAAACCGGTGCATCGGTCACTGAATTTAGCAGTGAAGTCGAAACCGATGGCGACGGCAACGTGGTTGATCTGGGCAAAAAAGACCGTGCAATTGCGATCGGCACCGCAATTCCCTCGGCGCCGGTGATTGCCATCCTGGAAGGGGGTGCCCGTATTTTTGTCGGTGTCGAGGGCGGTATCGTCAGTATGCCTGCCGTTATCACACCGGACATGTATCGCTACTACTGGCACCAAATTTTTTAGAAAGGGTTGACCCAATGACTTTAAACATGCGCAAGTGCTTAAACGCCATCTGCGGGGTAATCATTCTAAGTGTGGGTGTTCTCCTATTGCCCGCCAATACCCCGGCAGAGCCCATCCAAATCCAAAATTTTAGTTTCGACGATTGTGATCCTTTCCAGGCCCGGGCCCGCATTATGGACGTTAACGCCCAAAAAGGCGAATTGATTGCGGCCGAACAAACCATCTACATTGTCAATTGGAACCTGGACGACCGGCAGCTGACCACCGAGCTGGCGGATGCGGATGGTGATCCGTTGGATTTTGGATCATTACGACAGGGTCAATGGATACTGGTCAAAGGATTCAAGCATATCGAGGGTGGGGTCATTGCATCGCTGATCCAGCGCATCGAACCGCCCGAGCGCTCAAGGCCGTTGGTGCGTAAAATCAGCAAGGAAAGCCGGCGCAACAACCGCCTCCGGCAGCGCTACACGGGCAGAAGCCAATAGCTCCTGCCGATGGGAATTGGCGCGCTTAATCGATCGGCAATCAGACCCCCCCAAGACATCAGCATTAAACGCTGTGGTCCTGCGGGGGGATTGATAGATGTCTTGGATGACCTCCTGTCTGCCGTATCAAACCTATCGAATACAAATCCATTATTACAAATAAAGTTGCCGCACTCAACTTGTCAAAGTGAAGCAACCCCTGCATTATCGTCGTTGTCAAAAAAACGTTCCGATTGCAGAACGTTTTTTTGCGACACCACTGATGGCGCCAGCCTGGAACATTTTAATGACAAGCGGTATAACTTCCAAATTATATCCGGATTCCGGACTTGCAATACCCTGTCTTTCATGCTAAATCTGCTAAAAAAACTTATTCAAAACCTTTACAATCGAAAACCGAAGGTTTCCGGTTAACGCCCGCCACCTATACCCCTTATTGCCAAAGGTGTCTAGCGGCTATGGAAATCCGCAGTGTCCTGAAGAAGTGACCGCTTATGCAGCACTTCCGGGTAAGCAAATAGACGTCGATCTGCGCCAAAAATACGTTTTTGGAGGAAAATAGAGAGGTCTGACGTTAATTACCCAAATGTGAAGTTTTTTTGACACCTAAATTACCCATTTTCTCGATTTTCAAAGTGGCAATTGTTTTCTTAATATCATAACTTATTGAAAATTAAATAAATATTAATTTAATCGGTTTGGTACATTTCTTGCGAGAATATTGCAAGGATCAACCAGCAGATCTGGTATTAACGGATTTTGATTAATATAAGGATGCTTTGGGATAGCAAAGTGGACTTCAGTGGCTTTCGATTATATCAGCGGTTGGTCTTGTGTAGGTGATTCGGTTTAAGAGGTTAAACGGGGTCAAAGGGCCATGAAAAAATCAGGTGGATTTTCGCTTTTCGAACTTCTGATCGTGCTGGCCATCGTTGCGGTGGTGTCCGCTATCGTAATGCCCGGCATTTTAAGCTGGCGCAGCAACGCCAGTTTAAGAGGTGCCGCCGGTAACCTAAAGGGTGATCTGGAACTGTCCAAAACAAAAGCCGTGCGTGAACGCTCACCGGTGACGGTCACTTTTCTGGCAACGCATTATCAGGTGACCTTCACCGATAAAGACGGCAATGTCCAGACACTGCGCAATCGGAAATTGCCCGGCGGCGTCAGAGTCGACTTGGACAGCACCAATTTCAAAGATGGCGATAAAACCGTGTTTTCTGAAAGGGGCCTGCCAGGGGCGGGAAGCGCCGTGCTGGTCAATAACAGTGGTCAGCAGAAAAAAATTATCGTCAGCCCACTGGGGCGAATTCGAATAGAATGATTTCGGAGCAAAAATAAAGGTTATGAAACCAAAAAATACGGGTATTCAGAATCCAAAAGGCTACATGCTGGTGGAGGCGCTGATTTCCATTGCCATTTTTTCCGTGGGGTTTTTAGCGGTGGCCACGCTTGTGCTTTCGGTGTCACGCAACAACACCACCGGGAATCAAGTAACCGAGGCCAACATGCTGGCCCGGGAGCAACTCGAACAACTTAAAAACACACCTGATATCAGCCTGTTACCTGCTGACCTGACGACTTTCAGCGACGGCCCTATGGATGGAAACGGTAATCCGGGGGGCATCTATACGCGCACCTGGACAATTCAAGATGCATTGGATTTCAACACCTCAAGAGAAATCAAGGTGACGGTCAGCTGGACGAGTCGCGGCCGAAATCGCAGCGTTGTTTTGAGTACCATTACCAAAGGAAACGGGACATGATCGGACGCGCATCAAAGAGTATCCCGAAATACGGGCTGAAGGACCAAAAGGGTTTTACCCTGGTGGATATCCTGGTGGGGCTCGCCATGGCCTCGGTTTTACTGGCCGCTGTGGTCAGCCTGTTTACATCAATGGGGCGCTCTTATACCATCCAGAATGCCGCTGCCGACGTTCAGCAGATAACCCGCGCCGGTGTTGAGGTGATGATTCAGGAAATCAGAATGGCCGGTTTTAATCCCAGTGGCAGCACCCCGACCGGTATTGTCGACAACTTTGATAAAATCAATGGTTTTCATGAAAAACATGACGGCAAAATTGCCCCCACAGATGCCCAAAATTTTGCTTTTACCCTGGATGCCGACATGGATGGCCGAATCGATCATTGTATCGACAATGGCCCGGCGCAATGTAATAGCGCCGATGACAATATCGAAAATGAGCTGATTGCCTATCGCATCAATGACGGCGCTCTGGAAAAATACCGCAGCGCCAGTGCAAAATGGGAAGACTTGACCGAAGACAACGTCTCCGATCTTAATTTCACCTATTATGATGACAATGGGGCGGTCACCACTGCGGTGGCTGACATCCGCTCAGTGGAGATTTCCATGACCATCGAGCAGCCTGCCGGTCGGGGGCGAACGGTCAGCCGGACTTACAAAACACGGGTCAGGTGCCGCAATATCGGTTTATAGGTATTTCAGCAAACACGATTATGGGAGCATTATTCGCATGTTAACGCTGAGCAAACACATAAAAAATGAACAGGGATATTTCCTGATTGTGTCGACCATTATGCTGTTGGCATTGCTGACGATTATCAGTATTGCGGCCACCCATACCGCCAACACGGAGGTTCAGATTGCGCGCAACGATGCCATATATCAGCGCAACCTGTATCTGGCGGAAGGCGCGGCCCTGGAAGCCGTTGACCGAATTGAAAACGACGACACCCCCCGTAACCTCGGCTTCGTCGTGCCGGAACTTAAAGCCATTGATGATGAAAATTTTGTCGACCACTGGGATGCAAAAGCCCAAAGCGCCACATTTGATGCTACCGGCAAAACCCGATTTGTGGCCGGTTACGAAGGCACTCCGCCCGGGTTTTCGCTGGGCATGGGCCAACCCAAGGTGCACGGATTTGCCATTTATGGTCGTACCGAAAAGCAGGGTGTAACCACCATTAAAATCGGGTATCGCAAAGCGTTCTAGCACCCGTGTCGCAGGGGGTTTTCATGCTCAAGGCCAAATATATGAATATTCATCTAAAACGCATACGGTCCACACGGCATAGGCGCCTGGCGGCGATCAGCCGTTTTTGCGGTGTAATCGCCGCACTCCTGATTTTCGGTGCCCAAACCGTCAACGCAGATATCGAGCTGGCGGATGCACCGCTGCTGACAAAAGTTAATCCGCCGCCAACCAACCTGATGATTTTAATGGATGACTCCGGCAGCATGACCTACGAGATTCTGGTCAAGGGAAATTATGAAGGACAATTTCCCAACCCGAACAGTACGATAACAAAAGGTTACTGTTATGTGTTTGATGATATGGGTGATAATTACAATTATAGCGATGAGTATCGATACTTAGGCGAGGAAGGCCGCCAATACTGGCGTTCGCAATGGCACGTGGTTAACGCGCTATACTACAACCCCAATGCCGTCTACGAGCCCTGGCCGGCTTACACAGGGAAAGACTTTTTGCCGGCAAATACCGAAAACCCGCTAGTTCATCCATTGCGCAGCAAAACCCTCGACTTGGACAAAAGGGCTTTTAAAGTGGGCAAGGTCACCATCCCCTGGGCCCATTATTTTGTTCAATCGACCGATGGCCGCTATTTTCTGGTAATTCTGGACGGAGATGAAAAGGTCAATAAATATTATACATTTACAACCGACGGCGGCAGCGAGCCCCTTGATAAAATAAAAACCCTGACGCTTGTACCTGACCCCCCGTCCGATATCGACCGAGATTATGGCCCGGATCGCCAGAATTTTGCCAACTGGTTTACCTATCACCGCCGGCGGGAATTCGTGGCCAAGGCCGCCATTGCCCGGGTTAAGACCGACCCGGACTTAACGGATATCCGGATTGGCTTACTGGGCATCAACAATAAGGTGATCGTTCCCTTGAGACCGGTCAGGGCGGTTATCAACGGTGAATTTAAAGACGAAACCGATGTCCTGGTTGAGCATCTGTATGCTTACGTATCGCGAGGCGGGACGCCGCTCAAACAGGGCCTGGAAAGAGTCGGTGAATATTACCAGACCAATGACGGCAGCCTGGAGGGCGTCAAAGGCGATCCCCCCTATCCGGCAGAAGGCGGCGCCTGCCAGCAGTCTTTTACGCTGGTCGTTACTGATGGCTATTACAGCGATCAGGGCCATACGTTCCAGGGCAACACGGACGGCAGTGGTTCTGATCCATACGGAGAGTGGGGTGGCGGCAGCGAGCCGTTCAGCGATAATTTTAACAATACGCTGGCGGATACGGCCCTGTATTTTTATGCTCAGGATCTGCTCCCCAAGTTTGACAATCTCATACCGACCAACAAATGGGACCGGGCTGCCCATCAGCACATGGTCACCTTTGCGGTGGCTTTCGGGGTGACCGGTACTCTCAACCCTGAAGATTATGAAGGCGATCGCAGCAGCCCGGATTACTTGAAAACCATCATCAAAAATGATGAACCCCGCGAATACGGTGACTATGTGGTCTGGCCGGAGGTGACCGGCAACCGCAAGCCGGAGTCCATTGACGATTTGTGGCATGCAACCGTCAACGGCCGCGGGGTGTTCGTACATGCCGGCGAACCCAAAAAACTGGTTGAAGGGTTGCAACAGATCATAAAAGACATCAAGGGCCGCCAGCCCACCTCGGTTGCCTCGGTATCCGTTAACGGGGACCGGATGTTTGGCAAGATCGGACCGGACGTCTTCATTTACCAGAGCAGCTACAGCTATATCGATTATCTATGGTTTGGAGATGTCAAGGCTTACCGGACAAATCCGGTGACCGGCGAGATTATCGAAGATCCGATCGAGTGGTCGGCCGCTGCCCGGTTGCAGAGCAAGCCCTGGCAAACGCGCCAAATTCTGACCTTTGACGGCGAAACATCCGGTCAGCTGTTCGAATTTAAATATTTAACAGATGATCAGAAAGAAAAGCTGGGAAGTGATGCTGAAAATACAGTTAATTTTTTAAGGGGCCAGGAACCCGGCAGCAGTGGCAACCGGATAAATATGCTGGGCGACATCGTGCACTCGCCACCGACATTCTTCGATGAAGTCGTTTATTTTGGTGCCAATGACGGCATGCTGCATGCACATGAGGCCAAGACGGGAGACGAACTGTTTGCCTATGTGCCCTATCTGGTGTTTGATCACCTCAAAGATCTTGCAGATCCCGACTACGGTCATCGATTTTACGTGGATTCGACCCCCACCGTGCAAAAGAGCAAAAACCTGCTGTATCCGGGCGGGGAGCAGACCCTTCTGGTGAGCGGCCTGGGGGCAGGCGGCCAAGGCTATTTTGCTCTGGATGTGAGCCGGCCGGACAACATGTCGCAAGACGATGTTCTGTGGGAATTTCCGAATAGGGATACCAGTGGGGACCATCGCGATGATATGGGCTATTCCTTTAGCAAACCCGTTGTGGTGAAGTCTTACAGCAAGTCCTATCCCTGGATCGTCATTTTTGGAAACGGTTACAACAGCCCCAACCAAAACTCGGTGCTCTTTATCCTGGATGCTGCCAGCGGCTCATTGATTCGCAAGATTGAAGCCGGCATTGGCCCGGACAACGGACTTTCCAGCCCCATTGCGGTTGACATCGATTTTGATGACGTGGTGGATTTTGTTTACGCCGGCGATCTAAAAGGCAATCTGTGGAAATTCGACCTGCTCAGTGAAAATCCGGCACAATGGGCAGCTGCATTCAAAAGCGGCGATCAAGCCGTTGCGCTTTTCAGCGCCGCCGATCCGTTCGGCAACCCCCAGCCCATCACCACACGGCCGGACGTCATGTTTCACCCGGAAAAACCCGGCTTAATGGTTTGTTTCGGTACTGGAAAAATGCTGGCCACCAGTGATTTAGTGGATGCTCAAATCCAGACACTGTATGGGATTTGGGATTACGGCGATACTATTTTTCAGGCCCCGGACAATTGGAGTCCTGATGACGACGATGAATTTGTGGGCACTTTTGTCAGCCGCAGCTTGAACCCGGATGTGAGAAAACTATCCAGCGCCTATCTCTCAGAAAAGGTGAAGCTGTTGAAGCAGACCGCAACCGATTTTGATGTAAATTCGAACGCCGGCAATATTACGGTCCGAATTCTGACCGCAAATCAACCCCTTTGGGAAACAAGAAGCGACCCGGACGGCGGCGGACAACTTCCGGATCCTTCGGCCAGCGATGTCAACGATGTTGGCTGGTATCTGGATCTGGACGTATATGCCGGCGAGAGAATTATCAGCGACTTGATCTTGCGCGATGGCATTCTGATTGCCATTGGCTTTATTCCTTCACAGGCAGACTGCGCTTCGGGAGGAGATTCGGTTTTTATGGAACTCAACGCCTTCACTGGCGGGACTATCGGCTCTATCCAGTTCGACCTGCATGAGGATGGCATCGTCGATGAAGACGATCTGGTCGAAGTCGAAATCAATGGAAAATTGACAAAACTTCCGGCATCCGGCAAAAAGCTGGCCGGCCTTGTGCAGTCTCCGGCCATCATTCAATTAAATGAAACAATCGAAAAAAAATATTTAAGCTCCTCTGCCGGCGGTATTGTAGAGATTGCCGAAAAGACCGCGAAAACCGGCATCGCCTACTGGCTGGAAATTCGCTGATCATCCGGCCTGATTTTTGTATTTAAAATATCCTGAGCATTTGAATCCAATCAAACGTCTTTCAGCCCGGCCTGAAAGACGTTTTTAATTGACTATTCAATCGGAGAGCGTATTTTTGATCCGGGCTCAAACTCCCTTTCGGAACTGGTAACAATCACCGTGGCGGTGGTATCTTCGGTATGCAGAACCAGTACCTCGGCAAGTTCCACCGGCAGCAACTGGGTTCGCGCTCTTTTTTTGGGGTGAATCCGTTCTGATATGCGGTAGTAGACATTGTAAAATTGCCCGCGTTGAACCCCGTCGTTCTTGCCTTTATCGATAAAAGCAATCATATGGTCACCGATCAGTCGATTGTGATCCTCGGCCTCAAATACCTGTCCTTGCAGATCTTTGGGGCTTTCTTTTATAACGACGTCCGGTAGGCGGCGGTAATATGGCATGATGTTATCTTCCACATGGATCGGGCGATAGGCCTCGATAACCGTTGCGACGGCGTAAGTGGGCTGGACCTGGTTGATTTCTACGACTCCGGTAAGCACATGCTGAATACCGATATATTCATTGGTCTCTAAATCCCTGATCGGCGCTAGCGTTCGGTAGATGGTGTAGCGCTTACCGGGTATCAGCTTCATGTTTTCCGCCGGTCGGATATAGACGGTATCATCCGTGCTGATCATCTCTTTGGTTTCCAGGACCTTAAAGATGGCACCGTGCGATGTCACCGGTTGCTTACGAACAAATCCCACGCGGTCGACGGCAGCGTAATTGTAATGGATGAGATCTTCCAGAGAGGGGGGCACAATCGTCGCTTTTTTACCCGCATCTGCTTCGCCGGTGGCCTGAGATCCGGTGCGGCGCAATAAACGGATGCGCTCACCCGGATAGATCCGGTGGGGATTGGCAATCTGGCTGTTTTCCCGCCACATCTCGGGCCATAACCAGGCAGAATCAGAAAATTTACGGCTCAAATCCCAGAGGGTATCCCCTTTTTGAACCGTATAATAAAAACCGGTTTCGTGTTTAAAAACATTTTCACCTTCAGCCGCACTAAGCATCATCGGCATGACCAGAAGCATCAGCAGCACGATCGACAGCCACATTTTAATTTTTAAGGTTATTTTAACATTCATCAGAGACTCCAAGAGGTTTTAGGTTACGGTCCGAGCAAAACTTCATTTCCTGAGATTTGTACCCAATTGATGATGACAAGCGATATGTCTTCAATCCGGTTACGAATTGATTTTCATGAATAATTCAAGTACTTATATATAATAAGATTATCCGTTTATGGCCGATTTGTCAAATTTTTTTGGTTCGGTTTTTTGTCAATTTGCACAAAAAAAGCCCCCACAGCACAGCAGTGTGCTCTGGGGGCTTTTGACTTTGTGTGTGTTGGCTCGATTAGCGAATTGGCGGTTACATCATGCCGCCCATGCCGCCCATGCCGCCCATGCCGCCCATGCCGCCGCCTCCAGCGCCGGGCATGGCCTCAGCTTTTTCTTCCGGTTTTTCAGCAACCATCGCCTGGGTGGTCAGCATCAACGATGCCACACTGGCGGCGTTTTGAAGCGCCAGTCGAACCACTTTAGTCGGATCAATGACGCCGGCTTTCATCAGGTCTTCATAGGAATCGGTATCGGCGTTGTACCCATATGATCCCTTTGCGCCTTTAACTTTATCGATTACCACCGAGCCTTCAAGACCGGCATTGTTGGCAATCTGGCGCAGCGGTTCTTCGATGGCGCGCATGATCACCTTAACGCCCAGTTTCTGATCGGCTTTGATTTTCATTTTATCCAATGCATCCAGGCAACGAACCAGCGCAACGCCACCGCCAGGAACAATTCCCTCCTCAACCGCGGCGCGGGTCGCATTCAATGCATCCTCAACTCGGGCTTTTTTCTCTTTCATTTCAGTTTCCGTTGCCGCGCCCACATTGATAACCGCAACACCACCAATCAGTTTGGCCAGTCTCTCCTGCAATTTTTCGCGATCGTAATCGGAAGTCGTTTCATCAATTTGAGCTCGAATCTGTTTGACCCGTCCTTCTAAAGCTGAACGGGAGCCGGCACCGTCAACGATTGTGGTGTTATCTTTGTCAATCGATATTCTTTTGGCGTTGCCCAGATCTGAAACCGCTAAGTTTTCCAGTTTGATACCCAGGTCCTCCGATACCACCTGACCTCCGGTTAAGATGGCGATGTCTTCCAGCATGGCCTTGCGTCTGTCACCAAAGCCAGGCGCTTTAACCGCTGCCACCTGAAGTGTTCCGCGCAGTTTGTTGACAACCAGTGTGGCCAAGGCCTCCCCGTCAACATCTTCTGCAATGATCATTAACGGTTTACCCATTTTTGCAACCTGCTCTAGAATGGGCAGCAGATCTTTCATGTTGCTAATCTTTTTCTCATTGATCAAAATGTAGGGGTCTTCCAGAGATGTAACCATTTTTTCCGGATCGGTCACGAAATAGGGGGATAAATAACCCCGGTCAAATTGCATGCCCTCGACAACTTCAAGCGTGGTTTCCATGCTTTTGGCCTCTTCGACCGTGATGACACCCTCTTTGCCAACTTTATTCATGGCTTCAGCAATAATGTTGCCGATGGTTTCATCGTTGTTGGCCGAAATTGTTCCCACCTGTGCAATTTCGCGCTGATCTTTGGTGGTCTTGCTAATTTTTTGCAATTCCGCGACCGCCGTGTCCACTGCCGCATCAACACCTCTTTTGATTGCCATCGGGTTATTGCCGGCCGCAACGAGTTTCTGTCCTTCCTCGTAGATTGAGCGCGCCAGAACGGTCGCCGTCGTTGTACCATCACCGGCCATGTCACTCGTTTTACTGGCCACTTCTTTAACCATCTGGGCGCCCATATTTTCAAATTTGTCCTCCAGCTCGATTTCCTTAGCCACTGTCACGCCGTCTTTGGTAACTGTCGGGGAGCCCCAGGATTTGTCCAGTACCACGTTGCGGCCTTTCGGCCCCAGCGTGACAACTACAGCGTCAGCAAGTGTTCTGACACCGTTAAGCATAAGTTCGCGGGCTTTCATGTCATACTTAATCAATTTTGCAGTCATCTTTATTTAACCTCCATCATATACTGAAGTTTTAATCGTTAGCCGATAACACCAAGAACATCATCTTCACGCATAATTAAATACTCCTCACCTTCAATCTTGACTTCTGTTCCGGAATATTTGCCAAACAGGATTCGATCTCCCTTCTTAACTTCCAGGGCAATGCGTTTGCCGCTATCATCGGGCTTACCTTTGCCTACAGCCACAACTTTTCCCTCAGCCGGTTTTTCCTTGGCGGTATCTGGGATAATAATACCTCCCTTAGTCTTCTCTTCTTCTTTGACGCGTTGGACTAAAATTCGATCTTGCAATGGTCTCAGTTTCATTGTCATAAGTCTCCTTGTCAAATAGCATTAGTCAATCTTACAAAGTGTGATATCTTGCAACCAATAACGCAAATGCCCGTCTCTGTTCCGGGCTGAAACGTCACCTCCCTTCCAGCTGGTCTTATATATAATCTATTGTAATGTTGCGTTTGAGAAAGGTAATTACACTAATACATTCGCAGTCATCGTGCTGGATTTTTTGACATAATAATCACCCTTTTGTGATTGTAAAGAGGTATTCAGCTAATTTTTTTAGTTTTTCTAACGCACTAAAATAAAACACGGATTGAATTGAGTTGCGGTGTGTCAGTCAGCGGAGCTATCGCCGGATGAATTGGATTTTTGGGTTGGCGCTGATGATTTTGATGCCTCCGAAGTTTTGGGTTGAGTTGGTTTATTGGCAGCGGTGCTGTTGGATTTTGCTTTGTTTGCATAATCGGTGACATACCAGCCGCTGCCCTTCAGATGGAAAGTGCTCTGGGAAATAAGCTTATGCAGTTTTCCACCGCAATATTGACACTTGACCAAAGGCTTGTCCGAAAATTTCTGAAAAACCTCTTCGATTTTTGCACACTTTGTGCACTCATATTCGTAAACCGGCATTCTGGCCTCACCTCCATAATGATTTGATTTGCCGCTCCCTAACTAATTATATTGAACGCCTTCGTCCTCTGTCAATAGGTCTGGGGTTGTATGGATCGAAAAACCCTCAATCAGCTGCACCTGACTTTTGGCTCAGCGCAGGCGCAGGCCTTCAATCGGGTGGCGCCACTTGCGGTAAAATTCAAAAACAGGCGACAATCCTGTGACCTGCACCTGATTTAAAATTTGATGTGTGTGTTCATGTACGCGTTTTTCCTCATCCAGTTTTTCGGTTGGCGACGCATCAAAGCTTTGCAGAAATTTGCTGAAACGCACGATGTGGATCAGCTCATGTGTGACAATATACAGGCAAAAAGGATAAAGCTGGATAGCGGGGGTTTTCTCTAAAACGGATTTGATGGCGTGGTCCTGCAGGCAAATTTTAAAGTAGTCAAACATGCCCGATCCGAGAACTGCATCTTTGCGCTGGCCTTTATAACGGACAATTTGGGCAAACGGGCCATCGACAATTTCCTCGGGTGTAAGATCCACAAGGGTTTTAACGTCATATTTCGGGCGCAGCCATTCGTTGGCCGACATCTTATAGTGATTGCTGACAAGCTCTTCAGACATCGACACGACTTTGTTGACGATGGTAATCTCCGCGGATGAAAAGGTGTTTAGGTTCTGCATTTTGTTTGTTGGTGCCAAAGCGATACCATCTTTTTTGTAGGGGGGATCTAAACACAATTGATGCGGGTGGCGGCCAGCACCCTTTATCTGGCAATGGTCCGATCAGCGGTCTCAGTCAGCGGTGGCATTGGCCGCGGATTCTTGATAGGCGATGGCTTCCATTAAACGAGAGCGGGCGATCTCGGTATTTTGTACAAATTTAACCCCCAGCCCCCGATGTATAACCTTTGCCTTCGGCATATTCATATTTGACCAGACCACTTCAGCGTTTAGTGCGAAGCGATCCTGGTCGGGAACCGCTATATAGATCCGAATTTTCTCGTTTAACGGTACCGGATCCTGGCAGATGACAAATGCCCCCCCGAGGCTGATATCTTTTAACCGGACGTTGACAGACATCCGGCCGATTTCCATTGTCGCCGACCAGGATACCGCCAGTCTTGGATGCCGGCGCTGATCCCTGCCACTTTTCATCCGAGTCGCGTTAATGGTCTGCATGGACTGATCAGACCCCAGCCGGCGTTTGATAACTGCGTGAAAAAACCAAAAGATGATCAGGCCTACAAATAAAACCGCCCCGATGCCGATGCTGGTTATAATGATGCTGCTATCCATATCACTTTAGCCTAACTATAGCATAAGCTGGTTTCGATTTTCAATTTAAAAAGTTATAGACAACCAGCAGTTGGTTGTGCTATAAAAAACTTTTGTTTATTTGTCGCTGAATTAATTCACAAGAGGGAGGTAGTCCATTGGGTAGTGTCGTCAAAAAACGCAGGAAGAAAATGAGGAAACACAAACACCGTAAACTATTGGCCAAAACACGCCATCAAAGACGTAAAGGCAAATAGACGTACCTGCGGTTATAAGCGCTGACTTGAAAGCACCGTGCTGCAAGACGGTGCTTTTTTTATGATCGACAAGCTAAAATTCTTTCAAATACTTTAAGATTTCTGAATCGGTTGAAAGGATCAGTGAACTTTTTTGACCCAGTGTCTCGCGATAGATCTCCAGTGTCTGCACAAAAGAGTAAAATTCAGGATCCTTGCCGTAGGCTTCGGCGTAAATGATGGTGGCCTCGGCGTCGGCATCACCCTTAATTCTCTGGGCTTTCTTAAACGCTTCGGACTCTATCTCCTGCAAGTCTCTTTCCTTTTCGCCTCTAATTTTCTGAGCCTCGCCTTTGCCCTCGGAGCGGAATTTTTCCGCGATCTGGTTGCGCTCGGCAATCATGCGGCCGTAGACGGATTTTCTGACCTCTTCCACGTAATTGATGCGCTTGATTTTGACATCCACCAGTTCGATGCCAAAGGGCGTCAATTTCGGCTGGGCCTGCTCTAAAATGCCCTGGGTGATTTTCTGACGACCGACAGCGATTTGAAAGTAGGTCCGCGTTCTGCGTGCAGAATCTTCGAGGCCGACCTCGGTGGTGTCCAGTTCACGGTTGGAACTGCGCACCGCTTCGATCAGGTGATGAGAGGTAATAAAGTTTCGAACCGCCGGGTCGATAATGTCATTCAGTTTGCCGACAGCATTAAATCGGTTGTTGACGGTTTGAAAGAATTTGATGGGGTCCACTATTTTCCAGCGGGCAAAAGTGTCCACCCAGATAAAGGTTTTATCCAGTGTAGGGATCTGTCCGGGGTCGCCGTCCCATTCCAGCAGATTTTTATTGAAGTAATTGGCCTTCTGGATAAATGGAATCTTAAACTTTAAACCCGGATCTGTTTTGGGTTGACCCACTATGCGGCCAAACTGGGTAATGACCACCTGTTCGGTTTCATCGACCGTGTAGGCGGCATTGTAAATGATGAAAGCAATTATGGCCACAGGAATTATAAAGATGCTTTTCGTTTTCATTTTTCACCACTGCTTTGCTGTGCGGGGTTTAGCGATTGCCCCAGGTTGAGTAACGGCAACAGGTTCTTCTGGTCGGCA
Organism: Desulfobacterales bacterium; assembly: GCA_050116835.1. GTDB lineage: Bacteria > Desulfobacterota > Desulfobacteria > Desulfobacterales > JAHEIW01 > JAHEIW01. The sequence continues at coordinate 1,701 of JASFNW010000015.1, read as the reverse complement.
TCGATAATATACTTATGCCCCAGGTTGGGAAATGTCTGTTTAATGGTCTCAAGGTAAAGTCTCCGCTTGGTAACATCTTTGGCTTTAATGTATTCATTGTAGACGGCGACGAACCGGTCGGCATTTCCCTTGGCGCGGTTCACTCGATTTAAGGCATAACCTTCAGCAGCTCTTATCGTTCTTTCGGCTTCACCGCGGGCAGCCGGAATAGCCTTATTGTAGTCTTCTCTGGCCTGATAAATCATCTGCTCTTTTTCCTGCACCGCCTGGTTGACTTCGTTAAACGATGGCTGCACCGGAGGGGGGACATTGGTTTTTTTCATTTCAATGGTCACGATATGAATGCCGGTTTCGGCCTGGTCCATTTCGGCCTGCAATTTGTTTTTGGCTTCCACCGCGATTTCATCGCGCTTGCTGATGACCTCGTTGATACTGCGATCACCGACCACCAACCGCATCGTGGCTTCGGACATATCGCGCAGCAGCCGGCGAACATCCCGCACCTTAAACAGGAAATCAAAAGGGTTTTTAATCCGAAATTGTACGATCCAGGGCACAATGGCGACATTCAGATCACCGGTCAGCATCAGTGCTTCCCCTGTATTTTCGGTGCCGGTTCTAAATCGGGTGGGGCGGACCTGCGGGGCTGAACTTTTAAAGCCGAACTCTTCGGTCTGGATTTCGCGGACGTTGACTTTGGTCACCTTTTCAATGCCGAAGGGCAGTTTAAAATTCAGGCCGGGTTGGGTAGTGCGCGTATAACGGCCGAACAACTGTACCACACCAACTTCATTTTGCGCAACGGTATACACCGACGTTAACGCCAGGGCGGCGATAAGAATTATAATAATGAACAATGGACCGCCTGGAAATTTGATTTTTTTGATTTTCTCGACAAACTCGTCCATCTGCGGCGGTACGCCTCCTTTGCCCTGCTGTTGCTGCTTTAATTTTTCCCAATCCCAAGTCATAGCGTTAGTCCTTTAACCTTAGTTAGAGCTTTCAGCGACCGGCACGGTCTCTATAATAAAGCTTCACGTATTATTTCTTTGCATGTCTTTGCCGAGACTTCATTTTTTCTCCGGCAAATTAAGCAGCTGCAAATCTTTCAAATTTTAGATAAAATAAGTTACCCGCTCAGTCAAGTCAAGCAAAAAGCAAACAGAGCATCACAACTGGGGAGAAAGCATTCCGCACGACTGAGGTGGTATGTAGAGCTTACAGCCGAGAGACCGGCCTTAAACGGCATTTTGAGGCAGTGCTGCAACACATTTTACAGCAGTGCGTGACGCGTGCGATGGGGGTTCACCTATGGGGAAAATTTTGCTATAGTCTCAAGACGATGGACGATCACGACAAGCGATCTGATTTTGTTCATATTGGAAACATCCTTGATAATGTTCTAAAATCTTACCGTACCGAAGCTGATATCGGGCAAAAGGATGTTTGGCAATTATGGGATGCGGCTGTGGGAGAGACAATTGCCCAAAATGCCCGACCGGCAGCTTTTAAAGGCAACCTTCTGATAGTGCATGTCAGCAACTCGACCTGGATCCACCAGCTGCAATTTTTGAAAAATGACCTCATATCCGCGCTAAACACTGCTCTCGGACAACCGCTTCTGACGGACATTAGGTTTAAAATTGGACCCATAAAACAGCGGTAGGCTATTTACTGGGGTTTCAAGTGTCAGTTTTAGAT
>JASFNW010000014.1:0-57819 GCA_050116835.1 Desulfobacterales bacterium | reverse complement strand
TGGGTGGCGCCGCCACCGGAATCTGCTTCTCTGGTTGAACGCACGTTTTTCCATCGTGACTGGCTGATTCCGATTCTGCTGCTGATCGGCACCCAGATCATTCAGCGCATCGATCAGTTTGGTTTGGGATATGCGCTGTTTCGGATAACCTCCGATGTTGAAAAGCTGCCCTTTCCCATGGCGCCGGTGGCGGCGTTAGGAACAATGGCCCTGGCTGAATCCACCGAAGATCGACAAAAAAGTTGGAAGTGGCGGGTCTTTTCCATAGGTGGTGTCATCGGTTTGATTTTCGGGACGATTTATGTGCTGTTGCCCACTGTATCGGGTCTCATTCTCATGGAGCCGATTCGTCTGATTCCGATTCCCTGGGTCGAACTGACCGCCCATACCGAAGATGTCCTGCCGGCGGTAGCCACCGGAATTCAGCTGGATCTGGGCCTGGTTTTTGTCGGCATGGTGCTGCCGTTCTGGGCAGTTATCGGCGGGCTGTTGGGAATTATCATTACCATTGTGGCCAATCCGATTTTATATAAACACGGCATCCTGACCCGCTGGCATCCGGGCATGGAAACCGTCGATACCATGTTTGCCAATAATTTCGATTTTTACATGAGCTTCAGCATCGGTCTGGGTCTGGCGATTGCCTTTGTGGGGGTCTGGCATGTGCTGCGCTCCTTTGGAAAGCAAGAGAGCACCAGAGGCAGCCTGCGCGAACTGTTTCGTCCGCCACCCGGCCGGGGGGACTTCAACTTCTGGATTTCCATTGGCATCTATGTCTTTTCCACCATTTCTTATGTTTTACTTTGCCTGTGGCTGGTGCCCAATTTCCCCTGGCCTTTTTTTATCGCCTACGGCTTTATCTACACCCCGATCGTTTCCTATGTCACCGCACGGATGGAGGGTATTGCCGGGCAGTTTGTCAGTTTGCCGCTGGTCCGCGAGATTAGCTTTATTGCCGGAGCCAAATATTTCGGCTATCAGGGGATAGAGATCTGGTATGCACCGATTCCGATCCACAATTACGGTGAGGCCACCGTAAATTTCCGGCAAATCGAGCTGACCGGCACGAGCATTCGCGGTATTATCAAGTCTGAAATCGTGGTATTTCCGATTGTCATGACCGCCAGCTTGCTGTTTTCACAATTTATCTGGCGTCTGGCGCCCATCCCTTCAAGCGCCTATCCCTTTGCCCAGGAAATCTGGCACCTGCAGGCCCTGAACACCCTGCTGATGCAAAGCTCAACGCTGGAGGGCAACGCCGCTTTTTATCAGGCGCTGAACATTGTCTACGTGATTGCCGGTTTGGGGCTGGGCGTAATTGTGTACACCATTTTAACCCTGTTTGGTCTCCCGATTATGCTGGTGTATGGAATGGTGCGCGGCCTGGGTCAGACCCTGCCGCATGCCATGTTCCTTGAAGTGGCCGGGGCTCTGCTCGGACGATTTTTCTTTCTGAAACGTTACGGGGCCATGTGGCGCCAGTATGCACCGGTTTTGCTGGCTGGGTTTTCCTGTGGTATGGGCCTGACCGGCATGTTTGCCATGGGGGTGACCCTGATACTTAAATCCTTGGGTCGACTGGCCTATTAGAATTGATTTAAAAATCCACATCTAACGTCCGATAGCTGCGTTGTCCCGCAAATTGAAATACTCATCGCGGCATAATGCCGCTCCCACTAGGTTCATTCATCTTGAATGGACAAACCAAGATATAAGTAAAAGTTAGTGGGAGGGGCTTTCAGCCACGAGGTGTACGCTCCGTTTTCAATTCGCGGCACGCCTTGCTCTCGAACGCAATCTGTGATTTTTAAACCAATTCTCCTATGTCGTGCCCGTTTTAACAACATTAAGTGACTTGTGTGTGGGTCTAAGGTGTCATTTCCTTAAGCCCTGCTAAAAATAAGCTTTGATAAAATAATTTTGATGAATTCCACCTCTGATTCCATCGCGATTGTGCTCGTCGCGCTGTATCGGTACCAGAATTTTCCGATTCGAATCCTGCATGCGCTCCTTGAGAAAATTGAAGGGGTTCAACCCTATACCCTTTTTTTTAAAAATCACTACACCAATGCGGTCTCGCCGCCAACCGCCAAAGAGCAATCCTTATTCAGACGGAAAATAGTTGAGCTCCAGCCCAAATTGGTCGGTTTCAGCGTCTATTCGCCATATGTTCCGATTGCCCAAAAGTTAACGGCCATTGTCAAAGAAAATTCTTCGGCGCTTGTGATGTGGGGTGGCATTCACCCGACCTTATCGCCTGAAAGCTGTCTGGAACAATCCGACATCGTGTGTATTGGTGAAGGCGAGGGTGCCCTTGAAGATCTGGCTGTAGCATTGAGGGACGGCAAGGATTATCGTTCGATCAACAATTTATGGATCCGGCAAAACGGAAATTTACAGCAAAATGGCCTGCGGCCCTTGATCCAGAATCTGGATACGGTTCCTTTTCCGGCATATGCCCGGGATTCCTTTTATTTTATCGAATCCAATAAAATAACGCGAAAAGATGTAGCGATTGTCGATCCTATTTTGGCAACGATGCCCGCCCGGGGCTGTCCCTTTTCCTGTTCATTCTGTGTTAACAGTCTGTTGCGACCGCTTTATCGGGGTCTGGGACCTTACAATCGGCGGCGGTCGGCTGCCAACGTAATCGCCGAAATGAATGAGATCTTAGCGATACCCGGGAATAAAAAAGAGCAGGTCGAATTCCATGACGAAAATTTTGGAACAGATGAAGCCTGGCTCGATGAGTTTGAGACCCTTTACCCCGAACAGATTGGTCTGCCGTTTAAAGTGCAGTATAATCCCAAGTTGATCAAACCGGATTTGATCGTGAGGTTAAAAAAATGCGGCCTTCACCGCATCAAATTTGGCATCGAGTCCGGGTCCGATTACATCCGCAATCAGATTTTCAAGCGGCCGGGAAAAAACATTGAAATCTTGAAACTGGCGCATCAAATTGCACAATACGACGTAAAAATCAGATATGATCTCATTATCGATAATCCTTATGATACCGACCAAACGTTAACAGAAACCATTGATCTGTTGCTGAAATTGCCCAAACCTTTGCAATTTAATCTTTATTCGCTGCAGTATTTCCCGGATTACCCCTTAACCCGTCGGGCGGTGCAGGATGGCCACATTACCCCTCAGGAAGTCAGTCTGGACCACCTCCACCAGAAAATGGCGCGCAACTGGGCTTTTGTGCCCCGTTTATTTCCATTGAACAAAAAACACATGATGCATAATATCATCTGGTTAATGGTTTACGGCCGTGTGGAGGATGCTGCTGTCAAGCAGGCCATTTTCGGTGATGGATTTGGTGCTAGATTCAAAAGCGCTTACCTGTACAGCAAGGCTATCTTCTGGGGTCAAATCCAGGCGTTCAAAAGAGGAATGCAGAAAAAAGTTGAAAACCAAATAAAAACCGAATAATGATAAACAGCTGCAGTGACATCCAACAGATTGAGAGGCATGCATGATTAAATTGCGGGTTATCGTTCTGACGGTATTTTTTGTTGGCCTATCCTGCATAGCCCAGGCAAATGCACCCAACCAGGTGGGCGGTTTCGTGCTGGATCAGGATATCAAAAAGTTCGAAGACCGGGTGATCATGGATACCGCCCTGCCGGTGCGCTATGCGGAAAATATTGAAGAGGTTGAAATCAAATTTACCCAGGGCTTCAAAAGTGGGCTGATCGCTTATGGCACCTGCGAGCAACCGGGTCATATCGTCAGGATCAAGTTAAAGTATGCGGATTCAAGTAAAAAGTTTTATAAAAACCTGCTCAAACAATTTAAACAGCGATTCGGCGAGCCCGATGAGTATCGGGGGGATCCCTTCAAAATTGTGGATGCCTGGAAATGGTCTTTTACCAATCAGAAAAATGAGAGTATCAGCCTCATCTTGCAACACAATACTATGGATGAGGAGGAAAAAATGGGCAATTCGGTAAAGCTGACCAACACAAGCCTGATCCAAAAAGACATGCAGTGTTACAAGCGCAAGCAACTCGACTACCGAAAAAGACTTCGACAGCGGGAGTGGAAAGCCGTTAAGCCAGAAGACAGCGGCTGGGATCTATATATACCGCGCTAGTGGAGGGGCCTTGCTGAATCGATGGAAAGAGATTGCCTGGTACGGCATGCGCTTCAAGATCCCCGCCGACTGGCAGCCCAGCCAAATCGGAATTCGCTACCTTTCCTTCGAAGATGAACAGGGCCCGGTAATGGAAATCAAATGGGCGCCGGTCAAAGGTCGATTTTCCCATTCAACCCACCTCAAGCGGTTAACTGCTCTTCAAAAAAGACAGCTCAGAAGATCGCTCAAGCCCGAGCCGCTTTCTGCGGAATGGGCTCAGGCCCTTTCCAGGTTTAAGGCCAGCGAATTTTCATGGCAATCGCATTCCACCGGCGGCAGGGGCGTGCTATTGTATTGTCCCGAATGCCGCCATGCGACCCTGGTTCAATTTTTTAAGACAGGCTCACATCCAGATTCAGCGGTTTCAACACGGATACTCAACTCGATTCGAGACCACCGTTCAGATGGCCAGATTCTATGGTCGGCCTATGATATCAGAGCACTGCTGCCAGAAACCTACCATTTGAAAAGCTATCGTTTCGATGCCGGTCAATATATACTTGATTTTGCTGAAGGCAACCAGCATATTGTTTTGTACCGTTGGTCCATGGCCTCTGTTTTACTGGACAAGCAGGATCTGACGCAGTTGGCCAAAACGGTCGCCAGCTTCGGCGGGAGCGATCCGGTCGCCGGTACCATCGACGGGCACGATATGGTTGAGTGGAGCACTGCACCGGTGGCGGACTGGCAGCGGCGGCTGAGCCGTTTCAAGCACAAGGCGTCCTACGGCTGGTTGGGACTCTGGCACGTGAAAGCCAAAAATCGCATCCTGGGTGTCAAAGCTGAAGGCAAAAAACCCCTCGACACCGCGATATTGGAGCACGTCTGCAGCCACTATGAGATTATTTAAGAAAAAATCGGACCCCACCCTCAGCCGGGCAGAAGCGCTCAGCCGAATCCCATCTAAAAACCTTCAGCTTCGAGAAGAGCGATTGGATAGCGGTGAGGTGGTTATTCATTATCCGGTCACGATACGCCCCTTTTTTGCCGGCCTGGTAAAGCGTTTTGGCGGGTCCGAGTCTCAAATACAGACGCGAAAGCTTCAACTGGATCAGCTGGGGACTTCGGTCTGGGCCATGATTGACGGGAACTGTTCGGTGAGGCAGCTGATCAGCATATTTGCCACCACACATCAACTGGAGGTCCGGGAGGCTGAGGTAGCGGTTACGCAATTCTTACGGGAACTTGGCAGGCGCGGTTTGATCGGTATGCGCTAACCGATCCCGGCAGTGGCGTCCGGCCGCGAAATTCTTAGAAACCTTGCAGGGCATCATCCATGGTCCCGACAATCGGCAGAAAAGAATCGAATCCGGCGATTTCAAATACCTCTTTGACGTAATCCTGCATGTCACATAACAACATTTTGCCCTCTTCGCGTTTTAGCGCCTTGGTCGCTTTGAGGATAACACGCAAACCGGCACTGGAAATGTAATCAAGATCTTTAAAATCAATGATCATATTTTTAGAACCATCATCGATGGCCTGAAATATCTTCTTTTCAAACCCCTGGGATGTATTGGAATCAAGGCGTCCGTTAAGCTTAAAAATGTTAATTCCGCCGTGGTTTTCTTCGATAATTTCCATTGAATGTCCTCCGTCCGAATTAACCGGTATTGAGCGTTTCAAATTAACGATAAATCGGTACCCCGCCTACAATTAAAAGGTCTTATCCCTTTTTACCGGAAGGTGCGCTAATGAAGTCGATGCCAATCGTTTAGCAAACAATACGCACTGCGCCTTTTGTGCCGGCATCGAATTCAGGTTCAGCCTTTCATCCGTTTCTTCGCGGGTTGCGAGTCCTGAATATTTTTTTTGAGTGTTAAAATGTTTTTATCTTTACACCGTTGATAGCAGACTTCATCCATCAGGTTTTTAGCCAGATGGATTCCCAGCCCGCCGATTTTGCATTCTTCAATGGTGCATCCCAGATCCGGTTCTTCAACCTCAGTGGGATTAAACGGCATGCCGTCATCTTCGATACTGAACAGCAATTCGTTATCCTGAAGAGAGATCGTCACGGTGATATGGTGAACTTTCTTGTCGCTATAACCGTAAGAAATAATATTGGTAAACAGTTCGTCAAGGGCCAGATTGGTTTCAAATATAAATTTGGGAGACAGCCCGATGGATTCACCAAATCCTTCCAGCTTCTGGCACAGGATGTCCAGCTCGGACAACTTATTTTTGAGTTTAAATGAAATTTTATTTTTGGCCATGAAGATTAACCTCTATGGCATTAGAGACGCCTCGGTTGACGAACGTGCTCCATTGTAACGCAAAATAGCTGATCTTGAAAACAATTTTTTTGGCGCCTTTTAAATGAGACTGACGCCCAAGTTGACCATGCATTCCCCGCACATGTCGCCGCGTCCGGCTAAAAATCGCTCCTCCCAGGAATCGATATGTTTGGCCACGGCTTTGAAGATACGGGGCATGATGTCCGGGAATTGTTTCAAGGCTTTGCTGAATTTTTCCCTTTCCAGTACGAGACAAGTGGTGTCCTCGGTAGCCTTCAGGGAAAAAAGCCGTCGCAACTCTCCCAGCAGGGTCAGGCCGCCGATAAATTCACCCGCTTTGCAGTCTCGAATATCTTTGGCGGTGCCATTATTTTCGCGCTGCAGGCTGGCTTTGCCGTCGATGATATAAAACGCCCGTCCATCATCTTCGTGTTGCTTGAAGATATATTCGTTTTCTTTGAACTTTTCCCTGGTGCAAAGATAAGCAAAAACCTTCAGTGTTTCAAGCGGCAGCCCCGAAAAAAAGTACGTCTGCCTCAAGATCTCCAGGTTTTCTTCCAACTCGCTGGACGGATTGGCTTCATTTCTTTCCGACGAGCTCATATAACATTCCTTTCCGGGCCATCAGTTCGTCATAAGTGCCGATTTCAAGAATTTTACCGGCTTTCATGACGGCCACGCGATCATAGTTTTTGATGGTATCCAGACGGTGCACGACCGAAATGACGGTATTTTTTTTCTTCCAGCGGGTCTCCAGCAGGTTCTGGATCCGTGTCTGTGACTTGTTGTCAAGAGCGGATGTGGCTTCATCCATGATTAAAATCTTGGGATGCTTCAAAAACACGCGGGCGATTGCCAGTTTTTGCTGTTGGCCTCCGGACAATTTATCGCCATTGCTGCCCACCTGGTAATGCATGCCGATCGCGGTAATCGACTCCAGCAGATCCTCTTCAATCAAAAGCTGGATGATGCTTTGATTGATTTTTTCCTGGGCCTGGGGATTGGCTGTCTTGGTTTTACCAAAAAAGATGTTATTCAGAATGGTTTCTGAATATATATATTCCGACATCTGATAGAACGCAATGGCGTCAGGGTCATCTTTGGAGATTTTTTCGCGAAACATGGCCCGGCCTTCTAATATCAGATTTTCCAGAAAGGAGGGCAGGGCGACCATCTTGTGAATGCCCGGCACAAATCGTAACGCCAGATCCAGCAATTGTTGATGATGTGCCGCTGAAAGCTCGTGCAGCTTGATGCGTTTTAATCTTTCGACCAAAACTTTAAAATTATCCAGTTCTTCGGGAGCGATGGGGCTTTGTTCGAAGAAAACCGCGTCCGGCGGCAGCTTGCCGAGAATGTCGACTGTCTGGCGAGCCAGATCAGCCCCCAGACTGAGCAACGGTCGGGTTAAATCCGCCTGTTTTAAGAATTTCAGAAAATAGGGATGGGTACATAGCTTCGTAGCCTCAAACGCGCTTTTCCTGGGGGTGCCGAAAATCAAATTATCGGCCATACTGGAGTAATACAGGTACTGATTCTCATCGAAAAATTCCACGTAATCCGCCAGCTCTTCGCCAAATTCGCGTTGAAAATTTTCGCGCACCCGGATAATCACCTCAACCAGCTCCTGGTTTTCATTATGAGCCAGCACGGTATTCAGGCCGAATCGCAAGACGTCCACGAATATTCCGGTTTGCTGGAGCACTGAAATGATATCATCCAAACTTGGCAGTCCGGCATCACCTTGACCGTTACCCTTGGCGCTGGCTTTGCAGGAATATAGCAGATTTTCTTCGATCGTCCCATTAAAGATCATCGGGCTCTGGGCCACCATGCCCATATTATGGACCACGTCTTTTCTCGTCAAATCGGCCACTTCTTTATCCCCGATGAGAACGTGGCCGCTGGTGTATTTATACAGCTGGCCGATACAGAGGGCCAGGGTGCTTTTGCCGCTGCCGGAAAAGCCGACCAGGGCCAGATGTTCACCCGGATTCAAACGCATGTTGATACCGTCCAGCAGACGAATGCCGCTATCGGTGACAAAGGAAAGGTCCTTGACCTCGATGCTGGGCTCCAGATCGAATGGCTTGCGGTCCTGCGGTTCGATGGCATGCTCGGGCATCACATCGAAAAACTCCATAGTGCGCTGATAGGTCACCGATCCGTCCTGCAAGACCTGATAAAATTCAATCAATTCCTTCCAGGGATCGTAGAGCCGCTCCTGGGCGGACAAAAAGGCCACCAAGGCACCCAGTTCCAGTTGACCTTTGATGGTCAGATAACCACCGAGGATGAACACGATAAAGGGCCCCAGGCTGATGAAAAAACCATTGGATGTTTTCACCGCAAATCGATATAGACTCCAGACGATTCTGATTTTCAACAGTCGGTCCACCATGCGGTCATATTTTTTATTCTCGATATGGTAGGCGCCGTTGCCGTGCACCTCATGAATGCCGGAAATGGATTCGGCGATGCGGCTGGACAAATCGCGGGCGGCATAGACGCGTTTGCGGTTGGCGCGGTTAACGCCCTTTTGAAGCACCGGTACCAGAAAAACAACAATAGGATAAATGCTCAGGGACACGCCGGCCAGAAGGGGGTTTAAAAAGAACAGATAGACGGCAAAGGCCAACAGGGTCAGCACGTTGGTCACCGGTGCTGAAATGGCCATGCCCACGAAATTGCCCGGCATGGCCAGCTCGGAAACCAGTGAATTAACCACCGATCCCGGTTGTGTATTTCTAAAAAAACTCAACGGCAGCGTTAAAATATGATGATAAAGCTCTTTGCGCATGTTGGCGGTGGCGCGCTGTGCAATCAGGGTTTGAATCACATTGGTGAGGTATTTGAGCGCACTGAAAAAAATAACGGCCACCAGATATATGCCGCAATACACTAACAGTAAATGAATATCTCTTAAATTGATGGCCTGATTCACGATGCGTTTTTGCATTTCCAGCGGCAGCACCCTGGCAGCAATCATGACGACAATAATGAATAGCAGCAGCACCTGCAGCTTCACATTGCCGGGAAATACCCAGGAATAAAGCGATCGTCTGGTGACCGGTATATCGGCTTTTTTCATCTCAAAGCTCCTTTATTGCTGTTTTGAAGACCTTCGATTGGTTTTTACCTCAGAACCCCTTTGAACCGAAGGTTTCAAATGTTTACTATTAATATTAACGCTTTGACAAGCAGATTTTTTTTATCTGATAATCCTTTTATGGCATTCTCAAGGTCTTAAAATTTTGTGATTGTTGGTTATTGTTTGCCCATCAGGCGATTGTTGAACAATAGCCGAGTGGCCTCGGCCGGTAGTTGCGGAATTCAATCCTTTCATCATGCCGGGTCATTTATTTTTGTTTCAAGATAAATTCCGTCATCTGGGGTTTATCATGTGATGCGCTTCAATCTGGAGGTCAATTATGCGCTTTCGCCGGAAGCGAATTACCAGATGCGAAAATCCCTGGATCTGGCCAAGGAAGTCCAGCAAAATTTGCTGTCGGCCGACCCGCCCAAGATTCCCGGGTTGGATATTGCCGGTAAAAGTATTTACTGCGAAGAGACCGGCGGCGATTATTATGATTTTTTATACAGGGGTGACCGCCAGATTGATGTCATGGTCGGTGATGTTGCCGGCCATGGAATTTCAGCAGCGCATTTAATGACCACTGCGCGCGCCTTTTTGCGGCTACGCTCCGCTTTGCCCGGTGCGATTAAAGAAATAGTGGCCGATGTGAATGTCCAGATGTGTGAAGATGTTCAGGATTCCGGTGATTTCAGGACGCTGATTTGTTTTGACAAAATAGATGGTAAAAGACTATATATAAAAATTTGATCACCAATTCGAATTTTAAAGGAACCGCTTAATTTCATTGCAAAAAAAGAGGCGCTCAGGGGGCACGTGCCGGGAAGGAGCCGGGCAACAATCGAATGGAATTTTTTTTATGTGTGATTGGAATGGTAATGATCGTTGAAGGACTGCCGTACTTCGCTTTTCCGGATAAAATGAAAACCTGGGTCAGCAAAATCATCATTTCACCGAGCAGCTCCTTGAGAAGATTTGGGTTGGTGCTGATGTTGCTGGGTTTGTCTTTGGTCTATTTTGGGCGTCGCTGAATTCGATCCGCGCCCCGGTTAATCAAAAAATGTACGCTCTAAATGATTATAATTATCAACTTCCGGCTGAGTTGATCGCCCAGAAACCCGCTGAGCGGCGGGATGATTCCAGGCTTCTGGTCATGGACCGTTTGAGCGGTGGGTCGCACCATCATCGCTTTTATGAGCTGGGGGATTTTCTGAGACCGGGAGACGTTTTAGTGGTTAACGACACAGCGGTTATACCAGGCCGGCTGATCGGCAAAAAAGACAGCGGCGGAAGGGTTGAGGTTCTGATTTGCAGTTTTAACGGTGACGGGTGTTCGTCAGCATTGAAAGCGAAACCGGTTTTTAAATGCCTGATAAAATCCGCCAAACCACCGCGGTCCGGAGGCTTGTTATTATTTGACGAACACCTGAGCGCCAGAGTCCTTGAGCGGTGCAATGAGACCTACTGGGTCGAATTTCACGCCAACGGCGATTTTGTATCCGTGCTGGATCGGATCGGGAAAGTTCCCCTGCCGCCTTATATCCAGCGCTCTGGGGAATCGAATGCGCCCTGCGATGATCGCGTGGCTTACCAGACCGTTTACGCAGCTGAAAAGGGAGCGATTGCAGCACCCACTGCCGGTTTGCATTTCACCCCTGAGCTGTTGGCAATCTTGAAAAACAGCGGTGTTGCCATTGCGGCCATTACGTTGCACGTCGGCTATGGGACCTTTCGACCGGTGCGAACGCAAGACATTCGGTTACACCAGATGCATTCTGAACGGTATTCGATTTCCACCGCAGCGGCACAACAGATCAACACCGCCCGCAGGTGCGGACATCGCGTTTTTGCCGTCGGCACGACCTGTGTGCGCACTTTAGAATATGCCGCCGATAAAAGAGGTGAAGTGGCGGCAGGCACCGGTGATTGTGACCTGTTTATCTATCCGGAATACCGCTTTAAAGCCGTTGATGGCATAATCACCAATTTTCATCTACCCGAATCGACCCTGATTATGCTGGTTTCGGCATTTGCCGGTCGCGATAATGTTCTGCAGGCTTACCAGGAAGCCATCAAACGAAAATACCGGTTTTATAGCTATGGAGATGCGATGCTCATTCTTTAGCTACTGGCCGCTGGTTACTGGCTGCTGGCAAAAAGTAGCTGGCCGGAGCTAAGTAGCTAAAACCAATGATATTAGGTGTAAGGCTTCGGGTTTCAGGATAAGTAAGGACTGAGTGCTGAGAGCAGCGAATTTAGTAACAATAGACAAAAAAGGCCAGAAGCCAGCAGCCAGAAGCCAGCAGCCGGTGGCCAGAAGCCAAGAACCAGAAGACAGAAAATGTTTGATTTTAAGGTCATTGCCCAATCTTCGACGACTCCTGCCCGCGCCGGGGTTATTCAGACGGCCCGCGGAAAAGTGGAAACCCCGGTGTTTATGCCGGTGGGCACGCTGGGCACGGTTAAGTCACTGACGCCTGATGAATTGCTGTCAGCCGGCGCCCAGATTATCCTTGGCAATACCTATCACCTGTATCTCAGGCCCGGGTGTGAGGTCATCGAGCAGTTTGACGGCCTGCACAAATTTATGAGCTGGCAGGGTCCAATCCTTACCGATAGCGGCGGCTTTCAGATTTTTTCTCTGGCCAAACTGGCCAAAATTTCAGAAGAGGGTGTTACGTTTCAATCTCACATTGATGGCAGCCGCCATCTGCTCACTCCCGAAAAAGCGATTGAAATTCAAACCTGCCTGGGGTCGGATATCATCATGTGCCTGGACCAATGTATTCAACACCCGGCCTCGAGGGCAGAAACCCGCGAGGCGCTTGAAATAACCTCCCGCTGGGCTGAGCGGTGCAAGCTTGCCTGGCAGGGGAGCGCCAACGGTCACAGTGCGCTGTTTGGCATTGTTCAGGGGGGCATGTATAAAGACTTGCGTAAAGCTTCCAGCGAGGCTTTGATCGCTCAGGAATTTGACGGTTTCGCCGTTGGCGGATTGAGTGTCGGCGAACCGGTGGAGACAATGCTGGAGGTCGCTGAGTTTACATTACCCAAATTGCCCGATGAAAAACCCAAGTATGTCATGGGCACCGGCTCACCTGAAGATTTGATCGAACTGGTGGCGCTAGGAGCGGATATGTTCGATTGCGTTTTGCCCACCCGCAATGCCCGCAACGGACAGATTTTTCATCCACAGGGCACTTTGAACATCACCAATGCAAAATTCCGGCAGGATACCCGCCCTCTGGAACCCGGCTGCAGCTGTTATACCTGCCGTCGTTATTCCAGGGCTTACCTGCGCCACCTGTTTGTTGCCAGAGAGCTTCTGGCGTATCGTTTGAGTTCGCTTCACAATGTACATTTCTTTCTGATTCTCATGAAACAGGTGCGCCGGGCCATACGAGAAGATAAATTTGAATCGTTTCGAAAGGATTTTTATCGAAACCGTACCAATTGAGGTAAAGGAAAATATTTAAGGACTCACCACGAAGCACACGAAGAAACACGAAGACGCAAAGAAAAATTATTAAATTACATTCTTCTTACCCTTCGTGATCTTCGTGATAATATGACATTCAGTTGTGCTGGTAGAGTCCACTTGAACCAATCATCATAAGGAGACCTTGTCATGAAACAAAAAGTTGAGGCGGCCATCCAAAAAATCCGACCCATGCTGCAGGCCGACGGCGGGGATGTGGAGCTTGTCGATGTTCAGGAAGGTATTGTAACCGTCCGGTTGCAGGGCGCCTGTGCGGGTTGCCCCATGTCGCAAATGACCTTGAAAAACGGGATCGAGAAAATACTGAAAAAAGAAATTCCGGAAATCGTTTCGGTGCAATCAGCTCCATAGGGCGATAGGGGGGTAAATTTAAGTTTTATCTGTTGGTTGAATTATTCGAAGACTCAATCGGGTTTGGCTATAAAGGGCCTGTTATTTAAGACGATATCAAAGCATTGATCAAGGAGCGTATAATGAAAGTACTAAAGATCGATCATCTGGGAATTGCAGTCAACAGCATTGATGCCGGTAAAAATTTCTGGACCGATGTTCTGGGTCTGCCCCATGAGGGGTCTGAAACCGTGACCGAGCAAAAAGTGACCACGGCCTTTTTCCCGGTCGGTGAAAGTGAAGTGGAGTTACTGGAATCCACTGCGCCCGATGGGCCGATTGCCCGGTATCTCGAGAAAAAGGGCGAGGGGATTCAGCATGTTGCTTTTCGGGTCGAGAACATCGAAGCGGCCCTGAGCGAATTAAAGGAAAAGGGCATCCGTTTAATCGATGAACAGCCGCGCACGGGTGCCGGCGGCGCCAAGATTGCTTTTTTGCATCCGAAATCCACCAACGGGGTGCTGGTTGAGCTCTGTGAAAGAGATTAAATAGCGATTTAGCCCGGTTGGTAATTGCTGCAGGTCCGTCATGGGTCAATAGCTTCCGGCGACTTGTTCCTGGCAGCTGGCTTTGCCGTATTGACTGCCGTCGGTCATCAAAAATCAACTAGCCAGTGACCAACAGCTTTGAATCCAACGCATGCATCTTTTTCGTAAAAGAAATAATTGAACCCAAAATATATGTAAAAGGAGTTGAAAATTATGCCAAAACACCCGGATATCAAAAAATGGCAAGAGCTTGCCGAAAAGTCACTTAGAGGCAAACCGCTGGAATCCCTGGATTGGCATACACCGGAAGGCATACATGTGAAGCCTTTATACACAACCGAAGATCTTGAGGGCATGCGCCATCTGAATACCCTGCCGGGTCTGGAACCGTACGTGCGAGGCCCCCGGGCAACCATGTATGCCGGAAGGCCGTGGACCATCCGGCAGTACGCCGGCTTTTCCACCGCCAAAGAGTCTAATGCTTTTTATCGCCGCTGCCTGGCCGCCGGCCAAAAAGGGCTGTCGGTGGCATTTGACCTGGCCACTCACCGCGGATACGATTCCGATCATCCACGGGTCAGCGGCGACGTCGGCAAGGCCGGCGTGGCGGTGGACTCGGTTGAGGACATGAAAATTCTATTTGATCAAATTCCGCTGGATCAGATGACGGTTTCCATGACGATGAATGGTGCGGTTTTGCCCATTCTGGCCGGTTACATTGTGGCCGCTGAAGAGCAGGGTGTCAGCCAGGAGAAGCTGGCCGGAACGATCCAAAATGATATCTTAAAGGAATACCTGACCCGAAACACCTATATCTATCCGCCGGAACCCTCCATGCGGATCGTTTCCGATATCATCGGCTACTGTTCAGGCCACATGCCCCGTTACAACACCATCAGCATCAGCGGTTATCACATGATGGAGGCCGGGGCCGACTCTGTGCTGCAGGCGGCTTTTACGCTGGCTGACGGGCTGGAATATGTCCGGGCGGCCCTGAATGCCGGTCTGGATATCGATACATTTGCACCGCGGCTGTCGTTTTTTTTCGGAATCGGCATGAACTTTTTTATGGAAGTCGCCATGCTGCGGGCCGCACGGTTCCTGTGGCATAAAATCATCAGTCAGTTTAATCCCAAAGATCCGCGATCCACCATGCTGCGCACCCATTGCCAGACATCGGGTTGGAGCCTGACCGCGCAGGATCCGTATAACAATATCGTCCGAACCACGCTGGAATGTTTGTCCGCGGCGCTGGGCGGCACCCAATCGCTGCACACCAACTCATTTGACGAAGCGGTCGGCCTGCCGACTGATTTTTCAGCCCGGATTGCACGTAATACCCAGCTGATCGTTCAGGAGGAATCTCAAATTTGCCATATTGTTGATCCTTTGGCAGGTTCTTACTACGTTGAATCATTAACCGACGGGATCATTCGCGAGGCCGGCAAAATCATCGATGAAGTTGAAGAGATGGGCGGTATGGCCAAAGCAATCGAATCCGGAATGCCCAAGATGCGAATCGAAGAAGCAGCGGCCCGCCGGCAGGCACGCATCGATCAGGGCAAGGATGTCATCGTGGGCGTCAACAAGTATCAGATCGAGGAAGATGTGGACTTGGAGATTCTTGAAGTTCCCGCCAGTGTGCGGGATGATCAGATCAATCGATTAACGGGTCTCAAGGCCGAGCGGGACGCAAAGGCCGTCGAGCAGGCGCTGCAGGCAATCGTCAACGCTGCGGAATCCGACGGTAATCTGCTGGAAGCCTGCATTCCGGCGGTACGGGCCCGGGCCACCGTCGGCGAAATTTCAGATGCCATTGAGACGGTATTCGGGCGCTATGTGGCCACCACGCAGTGCATTTCCGGCGTGTATGCCGCCGAATACGAGGACCGTGAAATTATTGAATCGATTCGCAAGCGCACCGACGACTTCAAAGAAAAAGAAGGCCGGCGGCCGCGAATCCTGGTGACCAAAATGGGTCAGGACGGCCACGATCGCGGCATTAAAGTGATCGCCACCGCTTTCGCCGATTTTGGCTTTGACGTGGACATCAGTCCCATGTTTCAAACGCCCGAAGAGGCTGCCCGGATGGCCGTCGAAAATGACGTTCATGTGGTCGGCCCATCCAGTCTGGCGGCCGGTCATAAAACCCTGGTTCCTGAGTTGATCGAATCGCTCAAAAAAGAAGGCGGCGGGGATATATTAGTGGTCGTCGGCGGCATCATACCCCCATCGGATTACCAGGCCCTGTACGATGCCGGCGTGGCCGGTATTTTCGGCCCTGGCACGCCGGTGATCGAATCCGCCAATCAGGTGCTCAAGGCATTGGAGCAGACAGGTAAGTAGACGTATTCAAATATCGTATTTTATTTCGCATAATAAAACGGGTAGATAAAGTAGGCTATCAAATTGGAACATGAACCCAGAAGATTTTGAAATATATGTAAGGGGTGTCCGCAACCAGGATCGCAGGCTGCTGTCTAAAACCATCACGCTGATTGAAAGCGCGCGACCCGACCACCAGCAACTGGCGCGCAAAATTGTTGATGAGGTCTTGCCGCATACCGGCAACGCGATTCGGCTGGGCATCACCGGCGTGCCCGGCGTCGGTAAAAGCACGTTCATCGAAAGTCTGGGTATGCAGCTCGTACAAAGCGGCCATCGGGTGGCGGTTCTGGCGGTGGACCCCAGCAGCTCCCGAAGCGGCGGCAGTGTGATGGCCGATAAAACCCGCATGGAAAAACTGGCAGTAGAAGAAAATGCATTCATCCGTCCTTCACCTTCCGGCGGTACCCTGGGCGGTGTAGCTCGCAAAACGCGTGAAACCATGCTGGTTTGCGAAGCAGCCGGTTTCGATGTGATCATCGTCGAGACGGTCGGTGTCGGCCAGTCGGAAACCACCGTGGCGTCGATGGTCGATTTTTTCCTGGTGTTGATGCTCGCCGGTGCCGGCGACGAGTTGCAGGGTATAAAAAGAGGCGTGCTGGAACTGGCCGATGCCCTTGCCATCAACAAGGCCGACGGCGACAACATCGAAAAGGCCCAAAAAGCGGCCAAAATATATGCCACTGCACTGCACATGTTACAGCCTGCATCCCCCGACTGGGACCCGCCGGTACTGACCTGCAGCGCGCTGGAAATGACGGGTATCGCTGAAATCTGGCAAACGGTTATGAAATTTCATGACCAGATTACCCGCAGCGGTGAATTGGAGCACAAACGCCGGAAACAGTCCCTGGATTGGTTGTGGTCCCTGGTTGAAGATGCGTTGAAACAACGTTTTTATAATAATCCTGAAATCAAAAAAAGACTCGAGCAGATTACGCGGGCGGTGGCCAGGGGTGAAACCGCACCGACCCTTGCAGCCGACAAATTGCTTTTTTTTCTTGACAATCAGCGTTCGGTCTAGAAAATTTGTCATTTTACATATACGATCCGAAGAACGGTCATCCAATGAAAGGATATGAATAATGGGTGTTGTCGACGATAAAATAAAAGACCTTAAAGCACGTGAGGCCACGATCCTTGAGATGGGCGGCGAAACAGCAGTCGCCAAACAACACGAAAAAAACAAGCTCACCGCCCGGGAGCGACTGAACCTGTTATATGATGAAGGCACGTTTCGTGAGATCGACATGTTTGTCAATCATCGCTGCGTGAATTTCGGCATGCAAAAAGTCGATATCCCCTCTGATGGGGTGATTACCGGTCACGGTCTTGTAGAGGGTCGGCCGGTTTTTGCATTCTCCCAGGATTTTACTGCCAGAGCCGGCAGTCTGGGGGAGATGCATTCGAAAAAGATCTGTAAGGTCATGGATTTGGCCCTGAAGGCCGGCGTGCCTTTTGTGGGGATAAACGACTCGGGCGGTGCCCGCATTCAGGAAGGTGTTGATGCCCTTTCCGGGTACGGACAGATTTTTTTCCGCAATTCTGCCGCTTCAGGCGTCATTCCGCAGATTTCAGCAATTATGGGGCCTACCGCCGGGGGAGCGGTCTATTCACCGGCCATGACCGACTGGGTGTTTATGGTCAAGGGCAGCAGCTACATGTTCATTACCGGACCCGAAGTCATTAAAGCCGTCACCGGAGAAGAGATCAGCTTTGAAGATCTGGGCGGTGCCAAAACGCACAATGAAAAAAGCGGTGTGGCCCACTTTGCCTGTGACAGCGATCAAGATGCCATCGATCGCATCAAACGACTGCTGTCCTATCTGCCGTCCAATAATATGGAAGATCCACCCATCGTTGATACCCAAGATGATCCCCGTCGCAGCGATTCATTTTTAAATTCGGTTATTCCCGACAACCCCAATAAATCATACGACATGAAAGATGTCATTCGGGCCATAGTCGACAACGGGGAGTTTTTCGAGCCCCATCAGTATTTTGCCCGCAACATGGTGGTTTGTTTTGCCCGCCTGAATGGCCGAAGCATCGGCATTATTGCCAACCAGCCAAAGGTGCTGGCCGGCTGTTTGGATATCAATGCCTCGGACAAGGCAACTCGTTTTATTCGATTTTGTGACGCTTTTAACATCCCGATGCTGACCATTGCCGATGTTCCCGGATATCTGCCCGGAAGCCAGCAGGAATGGGGCGGAATTATTCGGCATGGTGCCAAGCTGCTGTGGTGCTATTCGGAGGCCACGGTGCCCAAGCTGCTGTTGGTCACCCGCAAAGACTACGGGGGCTCTTATCTGGCGATGTGCTCCAAAGATCTCGGTGCGGATATGGCATTTGCCTGGCCGACAGCGGAAATTGCTGTTATGGGTGCGGCCGGCGCCGCCAATATCATCCATCGAAAGGAAATTTCACAGGCCGAGGATTCAGCGGCCAAGCGCCAGGAAAAAATTCGAGAATATGAGGAGCTGTTTTCCAATCCCTATCAGGCCGCCAATCGGGGCTATATTGATGCCGTGATCGATCCCAGCGAAACCCGGGCGCGCCTGATCGACGCACTGGAAGTCCTGTGCACCAAGCGGGAGACGCGGCCGCCGAAAAAGCATGGAAATATTCCAATGTAAAATGCCGAATCCGCCAAAATGAGAGGCGGACAAGAATGATCTAAAGTGAGCTAAAATGCCTAAATTAAAAAATGATGTTCAGATGGAAAATGATTCCAAAACTGCTGCGGCCCTAGCCGCTGTGATGCAATATATCAAAACCGAGGAAGAAGCCATTGCGATGCAGTCCGCCATGGCGGCAGCGGCGCCCCAGATGCCGATGGTTGCCCAGCATCCCACCCCGGTCATAAAGCCCTGGGGCGTCAGCGGCCGGCAGGCGCAAATGCAGATGCGTAATTTGATGCAGATGAGAACATTTCGAAAATTATAGATTCGTGTTTAGTATTTGGTGTTTAGTATTTGGAAATGCGGTATTGCGCGAAACATACCAAACACTAAATACGAAACACCAAACACCAAGCTTTATGAAGTCTATAAAAGGAGTATCCAAAAAATGAGTGAAGACATCCAAGTAAAAATGACGAAAATGAATTATGATAAAGATCGGCCCAAGGCAGAAAATCCCGTCAAAATTGAGGACCTATCTCTGCGCGACGGCCACCAATCTTTGTTTGCCACGCGTGGCCGTACTGAAGATATGATTCCGGTGGCCGAAATGATGGATGACGTCGGTTTCTGGGCCATGGAGGTATGGGGCGGCGCCACGTTTGATACCATGCACCGCTTTTTAAATGAAGACCCCTGGGAACGTATTCGGACGTTGAAACGCTACATTAAAAAGACGCCCTTTTCGATGTTGCTGCGGGGGCAGAACCTGGTCGGTTATCGCAACTATGCCGATGATGTCGCCAAAGCGTTTGTCGAAAGAGCCTGTGAAAACGGGATGGACGTCTTTCGAACATTCGATGCCCTCAACGATTATCGCAACTTTGAAACCGTCGTTCCGGTGATCAAAGAGTACGGCAAGCATTTCCAGGGCTGCATGTGCTATACGATGACCGAGCCGCGTATGGGCGGTGAGGTTTACAATATCGACTACTACGTCAATAAAGCCAAAGATCTTGAAAAAATGGGGGCAGACAGCATCTGCGTTAAGGATATGGCCGGTCTGCTGGCGCCCTATGATGCCTTTCATCTGATCAAAGCCCTGAAGGCAGCCGTCAAGCCGCCGGTTCATCTGCACAGCCATTTTACATCCGGCATGTCGCCGATGACCCATCTGAAGGCTATCGAAGCCGGAGTGGATATCATTGATACGGTTTTGTCGCCCTATGCGTATCGTACCGCACATGCCGCCATCGAGCCTCTGGTCATGACCCTGCTGGGCACCAATCGTGACACCGGTTTCGATATCCGGCTGCTGGCACGGATCAACGAGGTGCTCGAAAAAGAGGTCATGCCCAAGTACCGGCATCTGTTGGATGATACCAAGATGTCCATAATCGATATTAACGTGCTGTTGCATCAGACCCCGGGTGGGATGCTGTCCAATCTGGTCAACCAATTACGCGAAATGGACGCTCTGGATAAGATCGATGAGGTCTATGCCGAGCTTCCGCGGGTCAGAAAAGAGCTGGGGCAAATTCCACTGGTTACCCCCACCAGCCAGATTGTGGGCACCCAGACGGTCAACAATGTCCTGTTTGACGACGAAAACGAGCGCTATAAAATGATCACCGGCCAGGTGAAAGATCTGTGCTACGGCTTGTACGGCAAAACAGCCATCCCGATTGATCCTGAAGTGCAGAAAAAGGCGCTCAAAGGCTATGAGCGCGGAGAGAAGCCCATTACCTGTCGACCGGCCGAGGTTTTGGAGCCCGAGCTTGAAAAGGCCAAAGAAGAAATCGGCGATCTGGCCGTTGATTTGGACGATTTGCTGATTTACGCGCTTTACCCGGTCACCGGGAAGCGCTTTTTGAAATGGAAATACGGCAAGGAAAAGGCCCCCCAGGATGTACAGCCCAGAACCCTGGAAGATGCGGCCGCCGAGCAAGAACTCATTAAAAAGGCCAAAACCGGTCTGCTGGTTGAAAAAACAACTAAGGACAAACCGGAGAAAAGCGAAAATATTCGGACTTTTAATGTCTATGTGGGTGATGATTATTTTGAAGTTGCGGTGGATGAAGTCGGCGGCTCACCGGTGGTCAGTTACGTGCAGCCGATGGCTGCGGGCATGCAAATGCCTTCCGCCGCACCGCCGGCAGCAGCGAGGCCGCCGGTCGCAGCACCTGCCGCTCCAAAGCCGGCAGCAGCCGAACCGAAAGAAGCCAAGCCCGAGGCTCCTGCTGCCGCTCCGGCTGCAGCCGTAGAAGGCACACCGCTGACCGCACCGATGCCCGGCATGATTGTCAAATATGAGAAACAGGAGGGCGATTCAGTCAGCCAGGGTGAAACCGTGGTGGTGCTGGAGGCCATGAAAATGGAAAATGCACTGCCGTCTCCTGCCAGCGGCACCATAAAAAGCCTGAATTTCAGCAGCGGCGACTCGGTGGCCAAGGGGGATGTGTTGGCTGTAATAGGTTAAATGGTTCAGGGTTCACTTTTCAGCCGCTGGCTTCTCGCTGCTGGCTACTGGCTAAAAGAATGAGACACGTGAGGAACTGCCAGCTGCCAGTAGCCAGCGACCAGTAGCTGTTGACTTTAACCTTTGAACATCTAATCCTTGAACCAAGACGGAGCAAGAGAAGATGAAGATCCACGAATACCAGGCCAAGGAATTGTTCAAAAAATATGCCGTCCCTGTACCGGCAGGTGGGGTCGCCATGACTGCCGATGAGGCTGTTGCCGTCGCCAAAAAACTGGGTGGGTATCCGGTGGTCGTAAAAGCCCAAATTCATGCGGGTGGACGCGGTAAGGGCGGTGGTGTTAAGCTGGCGCAGTCGGCTGATGAGGTCAAAACCGCCGCCGGTGAAATTATTGGAATGAACCTGATCACGCATCAGACCGGTGCGGACGGTCGGCGGGTTAAAAAAGTGTTGGTCGAGCAGGGCCTGAACATTGCCAAAGAGCTCTATTTGAGCATTATTCCGGACCGATCATCGGCTCAGATTATCATCATGGCCAGTGAAGCCGGCGGGATGGACATTGAAGCGGTGGCCGCCGAAACACCGGAAAAAATCATCAAAGTTCCGATCAGTCCGTTGCTGGGCCTGCAGTCCTATCACTGCCGCGCAGTGGCTTTTGGGTTGAATCTGAACCCGGCGGTCACCAAGCCTTTTGTGGCCATGTTAAAAAATCTTTACCGGCTTTTTATTGATGCGGATTGTTCGCTGCTTGAAATCAATCCCCTGGTCGTCACGGCTGAAGAAACCGTGGTGGCGCTGGATGCCAAATTGAACTTTGACGATAATGCTCTTTTCCGGCATGCGGATATTCAAGAATACCGTGATCTGGATGAAGAAGATCCACTGGAGGTGGAAGCTTCCAAATTCAATCTCAACTACATCAATCTGGACGGCAATGTAGGCAACATGGTCAATGGTGCCGGGCTTGCGATGGCCACGATGGATATTATCAAACAGGCCGGTGCGGAGCCGGCCAATTTTCTGGATGTCGGTGGCGGTGCCAGTGCCGAAATGGTTGAAAACGGGTTTCGAATTATTCTAAGTGACCCCAATGTCAAGGGCATTCTGATTAATATTTTTGGCGGGATATTACGCTGTGACGTACTGGCCAGTGGGGTGGTGGAGGCTGCCAAAAAGACCGGTATTAAAGTTCCCGTCGTGGTGCGAATGGAGGGGACCAACGTGGACGCTGGCCGTAAAATTCTGGCTGAGTCCGGCCTGAACCTGATCACTGCAGCCGATTTAAAGGGTGCCGCCCAGAAAATCGCCGAAGTCGTCCAGTAAGTTTGCAAAGCAGCAGGTCAGACTTTAATTTTACGCCATGATTTTCGTATTCGCTTATCCCAGTTGTCCCCTTTTTATATTAATGGATTGAATCGCTTAGGAGACTGTCGTGAGCATATTTGCCGACAAGGACACCCGGGTTGTGGTGCAAGGAATTACTGGAAAAGAAGGGCAATTTCACACACGGCACTGCATTGATTACGGCACCCGGATTGTGGCCGGGGTTACACCCGGCAAAGCCGGACAGAAGATGGATGATGTCCCGGTTTTCAATACCGTTCAGGATGCCGTCGATGAAACCGGTGCGGGCTGCAGTTTGATCTTTGTACCGCCGGCCTTTGCCGCCGATGCGATGATGGAAGCAGCAGATGCGGGACTGCGTCTGATTGTGGTCATTACCGAAGGGATTCCGGTTCTGGATATGATGCGGGTCAAGAATTACCTGCAGTCGAAACCCGTGCGCATGATCGGGCCGAACTGCCCGGGAATCATCACACCCGGTGAGGCCAAAATCGGCATTATGCCCGGACCGATTCACAAGTCGGGCGGGCCGATCGGGGTGGTGTCCAGGTCCGGAACCCTGACCTACGAGGTCGTTCATCAATTAACGCTGCAGGGCCTCGGGCAGACGACCTGTATTGGCATCGGGGGCGATCCGATCTGCGGTACGAGCTTCATTGACTGTCTGGACGCTTTTGAGCAAGATCCCGACACCCGGGGTGTTGTGATGGTCGGTGAAATTGGTGGAACGGCCGAAGAGGAAGCCTCCGAGTTTATTGCCAGCAAGATGTCCATTCCGGTTGTAGGCTTTATCTCCGGTCTGACCGCACCCCCCGGCAGGCGCATGGGTCATGCCGGCGCCATTATATCCGGCAGCAGTGGAACGGCTCAGGCGAAAATAGACGCCATGAAAGCCAACGGCGTTCATGTTTGTGAAGACCTGGGAAGTCTGGGTGAATTCTGTTCCGAGGTTTTTGCTTAGCAGCCATTTCAAAACCTCTTTTTCGCTGGTTCACGGCTTTTGTAAAGCGCTAAGTGCGTTACGCTAAACCTTGAAAACTCGGGCTAAGACCCTCAAACAGTTCAAGATTTTTCGCTCCACGTCACTAAGCGCTTTTTGACAAAAGGCCGCGAAATTTGCTCCAAAGAGGCTTTGAAATGGCGTATAGTCAATCTTAACAATCGTGATTGATAATTCTTCTGGCTTATTAAAATCCGAAATCCGAATCTCGAAATTCGAAACAAATTTTAAATTCGACTGACCCAAACAGCGACTTTTATCCACGGACATACTAAGAATTTTGAGCATTCGAATTTGTTTAGTGCTTCGAATTTCGGATTTTTTGCATAATAAACAAAACGAATTATGATTTGAAATATTAGGCAGCTTTTTATATCTATGATCAAGGAACGTTAGAAGAATGCACGAGATGGGTATTGCCTTGCAGATTGTTGAGATTGCCACGGCTTCCATGCCGGCGGATTTAGGCGAAGCTCGGGTCGCTGCTGTCAATCTTAAAATCGGCAAACTGGCTGCTGTTGTGCCTGAAAGCTTGCAATTTTGTTTTGAAGTGGCGATCAAAGATACGCCGCTTGCCGGCGCCAAACTGGTTATCGAAGAAATACCGGTTGTGGCGAAGTGTCATGATTGCGGCACGCAATGGACCATCGACACGCCAGTTTTTGTTTGTCAAAAATGTCAGAGCGGTTCTCTGGAAATTCTTTCCGGAAGAGAACTCGATATCGAGTCCATAGAGGTAGTCGAAGAGGAAAAACATGATTCCGGATAATATCTCTAAACAAAAACGCTTTTTTCATCATAAAGATTTTCACAAAAATCACCACAGCCACACACGGAATGGGTCGGTGGATGTGAACACTAAAAAAAGCGGAACCCGGGAGATCAAAGTCGTCCGCCGCGTTCTGGATGTAAACGCCAAGATGGCCGAGCAAAATCGCCGGCTGTTTGCCG
The DNA here is from genome assembly GCA_050116835.1 of Desulfobacterales bacterium. GTDB lineage: Bacteria > Desulfobacterota > Desulfobacteria > Desulfobacterales > JAHEIW01 > JAHEIW01. The sequence goes on along the minus strand of JASFNW010000014.1, from coordinate 33,183 downwards.
AAAAGAGCATTTTTGTGCTCAACGTCATGAGCTCCCCGGGTTCGGGCAAAACGACCACCCTTGAAAAAACCCTGGCGCGCATTATGCCGGAAATCAAAAGTGCGGTGATTGTCGGTGATATCTGCACCACCCACGATGCAGACAGGCTGGCCAATACCGAGGCGCCGGTGGTCCAAATCAATACCGATGAGTTCGGCGGCGATTGTCACCTGGTTGCGCATGTCATCGAAAAGGCGGCAGTTACGCTGGATCTTGACGAGATTGAATTTCTGGTCGTTGAAAATGTGGGGAATCTGGTCTGTCCGGCGGAATTTGATATCGGCGAGGATTCACGTGTGGTGATTTTGAGTGTAACCGAAGGCGAAGATAAACCGGTTAAATACCCGCTGATGTTTCGGGAATGTGAGGTGGCGCTCTTAAATAAAGTCGACCTGCTGCCTTATCTGGACTTTGACAAGCAAAAGGCGATTGATTTCATCCATCAGGTTCATCCGCAGATGCCAGTTTTTGAAATCTCGGCTAAAACCGGGGAAGGCCTCGACGCCTGGATCGAGTGGCTCAAGAATAAGATCAGGCAGAAAGCTTAAGCGAGGTTTTTTTTTACCGCTGAGACGCTGAGTTCGCAGAGAGAAAGACCTTTTTCATTTACCGCTGAAAGACCGGCAAATGAAAATCTTCAACCGCTTCGCGATGGCAAATCGCATGACTATCTTGCTACCCTTCCATGGCTTGCTTCCAGTAGGGTGACAACTTCCGCAAGCGCTCGATAATGGGCGGCAGTGTATCGATAATCACATCGATTTCATCTTCGGTATTATAGCGGCTGAGACTGAAGCGGATGGAACCGTGAGCAGCGGTATACGGAACCCCCATGGCACGTAACACATGTGAGGGTTCCAGCGAGCCGGATGTACAGGCCGAGCCCGAAGATGCGCAAATGCCGTGTTCATTCATCATCAAAAGGATGGCTTCGCCTTCGACATATTCGAAGGCAATGCTGGTGGTATTGGGTAGTCGATTGCTGGTATCACCGTTGATCATCGCATGGGGCACCTTTTCCAGCAGGGCATGCTCGAGTTTATCCCGCAAACGGCTGACATGCTCATAGCCGCTGTTGTCAAGGTGTTCAGCTGCCAGCTCGGCTGCTTTTCCCAGGCCGATAATGGCGGCCGTATTTTCAGTACCACCGCGCCGGCCACTTTCCTGATGGCCGCCGATCATATACGGAGAAAATTTGGTGCCCTTGCGGATATACAGCACACCGATCCCTTTGGGCCCATGAAATTTGTGGGCGGAAAGCGAAAGCATATCCACGCCACTTTCGCCAACGTTGATGGGGATTTTGCCCACGGTCTGGACCGCATCGGTGTGAAATAAAATCCCCCGGCTCTTGACCTCATTTGAGATTTCTTCGATGGGGAAAATCACACCGGTTTCATTATTGCCCCACATCAGGCTGACAACGGCAGTATCTTCGCTCAAACTGCTATACAGACGCTCCTTATCGAGTCTGCCCTTGCCATCCACCGGCACGAATGTCGTTTGGTACCCTTTTTTTGACAGGGATTCAAAAAGATTTTTGATGGCCGGGTGCTCTACTCTGGACGTTACGATATGCCGTTTATCCGGATAGGATTCGATGGCTGCGCGTATTGCCGTGCCGTCGCTCTCTGTTCCGCAGCTGGTGAAGACAATTTCTGAGGGTGCGGCGCCAATGAGATTGGCCACGTTTTCACGGGCAGTTTTTATGGCCCCGGCAACATTGCCGCCAAAGGAGTGCATACTGGAAGGGTTGCCATAGTAGTCACTGAAGTAAGGCAGCATGGCTTCCAGCACCTCCGGCGCAACCTTAGTTGTAGCATTGTTATCCACGTAGATGACTGTCATCACTGCACCTCCTCAACCACGAGCTCTGGCGACACCAGCTCCCTTAACTTGCCTTCAACATAGTGCTTCAGCGTAACCGGTGATTTGGCGCATGATGCACAGGAACCGCCCAGGCGGACCAGAACCCGATTACCGTCAACATCGATCAATTCCAGACGACCGGCATCCTTTTTCAGGTTCGGATTTATTTCGCGTTCAATACTTTCTTCGATCAGTTTGATCTTTTGCAAATTGGTTAATGCCGGCGCTTTTTTGGGAACCACCTTCTCTTTGCCCAGAACGGTATCTATTATTTCCTGGATACGGTCGTGACAGTTGCCGCAGCCACCGCCGGCTTTGACATAATCGGTCACACCTTCGATGGTGGAAACATGATTTTCGCGCACCACACGCTCGATTTCACGGTCGGTGACACCGAAGCATTCGCACACAATTTCTCCCTCAACCTCTTTTTCAGGCTCATTAAGATAACAGCTGATGGCCTTTTCCAACGCATCTCGCCCCATCACCGAACAATGCATCTTTTCTTTGGGCAGCCCCCCCAAGTAATCAGCGATGTCTTCATTGGTAATTTTCTTGGCTTCTTCCAGCGTCTTGCCTTTGACCATTTCCGTAAGGGCCGAAGAAGAGGCGATGGCACTGGCGCAGCCAAAGGTTTGAAACGTGGCATCCTTTATTTTATCGTTTTCATCGAGTTTGAAATAAAAAGTCAGTGCATCACCGCAGGCGATAGACCCCACTTCGCCAACGCCGTCGGCATCTTCAATAACGCCCACATTGCGCGGATTGAGAAAATGATCTTTAACTTTGTCCGTATATTCCCACATAGAAACCTCCTGTTAAATTAAAATGCGACAGTGTTAACGTCGTTAGCTTCGTTAAATCCCCAAGATTCATATTAATCATTTTTTTTAAAAAGAAAAGCTAACCGGCCAGCATCTTCTTCAACCATATCAATGCCATTGGCCTTTTACCCCGTATTTAACGCGCTATCCATAAAAGGGCATGGACAATTCGTTTCGGATTTTCTATATTAACAAAGTATTGATATGCATACGGTCACTTAATACCTGACTCTTGCATGAAAATTAATGCGAAGTTGAGATTGCATTAAATTACAACCAGCTAAACAAATTATAGAATTTATTCAAAATACCAACAAGGTAATAAATATCCGTTTGAGCGACGTCATCTATTTGTTTAGAGTAACCGGCATCGGCGCAAGACCAAAGGCATCAACCGCTTGCATCTGAAATCCGGAGTTCACACATTCGGTGTATCGCTCTTTTCATCGCAACAGCCGCATTCACAGCAAGTAATCCCCAACTCCGAGTCTTTTGTCTTGGGCCCGGAGTTTGATACAGGAGGAGAACCATGAAATCCACAAGCCTCAGAAGAGCGGTTTTTGCCGGCAGTTGGTATCCTTCCAGCCCGGCCGAATGCGAAAAAGAAATCAACGGGTTTATCGAGGAGGGCCGGCAGCTAAATCTTCCGTCTGGCGAGTGGGTCGGTGGCATAGTACCGCACGCCGGCTGGTATTTTTCGGGAAGTATAGCCTGCAATGTGATCAACAGTTTGACATCAGATGATCCACCTGATGTCGTGGTGGTTTTTGGAATGCACCTCCATCCCCATGACCCCTGCGTGATGATGGCTGAAGGCGCCTGGGAAACCCCATTCGGTGAAATCATTGTTGAAGCGCAGTTGGCCGGTGAACTGGCCAGGCAATTTCCCTTTACCCTCGAATCCTTCAATAACTTTTCTCAGGATAATACTATCGAGATTCAGCTGCCTTTTATCAAATATTTCTTTAAAAATGCACGTATCGTCGCCATGGGGGTGCCGCCGGCCAAAAGTTCGCTGGCCATCGGTCAGGCGGCCGTTGAAATCGCCAAACGGTTGGATTTGAGTATCAAGGTGATTGGATCGACTGATTTGACCCATTATGGCCCGAATTACGGATTCACATCTAAAGGCGCGGGTCCCCAGGCGCTTGATTGGGTGCGCGATCAAAACGATCGCCGGATTATCGACCTGATGCTGGATATGGATGCTGAAAAAGTGATCAACGAAGCCCTGGCCAGCCAGAATGCTTGCTGCGCCGGTGCTGCCGCCACCGCCATCCAGGCCGCCAAACATCTGGGTGCTGACCGGGCTGAATCCATCGCCTACGCTTCCAGCTATGATAAAAATCCATCCGACAGTTTTGTGGGTTACGTGGGTATCGTTTTTTAAACCTTTAGATTTTGTTCGAGGGCAAGGCGTAATTCGATTCAAAAGTGGAGCGTACACGATAGTACGTGAGCAATTTGAATTGAATTACACCGCAGCCGTCGGGCAAAAGATGAGGGTTTAAGTCCATTTTTGGAAAAAGATCGGGGTGGCCGCTTAATACAGACTCTCTAAATTCCTTCCCCCTTATCGGTCCAACTGAATTCTGATCCGAGATCACCCCTACTTTAAACCAGATCTGCTCTCCTCCGGCCGCAGCTGATGGCATTCCCGACTGAATGGGAATATAGATCGCTGCGGCACATCAAAATCTTCAAGCTGAAAGACATGCGCCATGTTTCCGTCATGTTGACCGGAAAAAAACATGGTGCCGGTGATCTCGAAATGGACTCTCAATACAGAAAACCTTGGGAAAAATAAGTAACCGCTTTGTCAGAGTCTGACCGGCAAACCACCCCGAAATCGGATTTTTAATTCTTAGGATGTTTCTGAGGATATCACCCCCTCATCTGGTATCGGTGGTACCACAAATTAGGGCACAATTCAAGCGCCAAAGCGATTTATAGAGGTTGTCAAAAAACATTCCGATTGCAAAGCATCTTTTCTTCCAACGCTTATGCCGCCGTTCCTTTCCGGAACATTATTCAGAAAACCGCTATAAACGCAACGGCTATTTTTTTTGCTGCTGGGCTTTAAGGATCTTTGCCCAGGTATCCCGTAAGGTGACAATCCGATTGAATACCAAAGATTCCGTTCCCGTGTCTTTGGTGTCCACGCAAAAATAGCCCAGGCGCTCGAATTGATAGCGATCGCCGGGCCGGGTGGCGCTCAGGCTGGGTTCAACCATACAATTTTTCAGTATTTCAAGGGAGTTGGGGTTAAGATAGTCGGTGAAATCTTTGCCCTCTTCGACCGCATTGGGATTTTCTTTTACAAACAATTGTTGATATAAGTTTACCTGGGCGTTGCGAGCGTGCGATGCGGATACCCAGTGCAATGTGCCTTTGACCTTGCGACCATCCGGCGCGTCGCCGCCGCGGGTATGCGGGTCATAGGTGCAATGTAATTCGGTGACTTTTCCGGTTGCAGGGTCTTTGACCACATCTACACAGGTGATGAAATAGGCATAGCGCAACCGGACTTCCCGGCCCGGTGCCAGGCGGAAAAACTTTTTCGGGGGCTCTTCCATAAAATCACCCTGTTCGATATACAGCTCCCGGGAAAAAGGGATTTTGCGGGTGCCCATAGCCGAATCTTCCGGATTGTTGACGGCATCCAGTTCTTCCACCTGATCTTTTGGGTAATTGTCAATGATGATTTTCAAGGGCCGCAGAACGCCCATCACCCGGGGTGCAATTTTATTTAGGTGTTCCCGAATGCAGTATTCCAAAAGGGCGATGTCCACCATGCTGTCGGCTTTGGCCACTCCGATACGTTCGCAAAAATGGCGTATGGATTCCGGTGTGTAGCCCCGGCGCCGCAACCCCGATATCGTCGGCATCCGCGGATCGTCCCAGCCACCGACATGCCCCTCTTCAACCAGGCGAATCAGCTTGCGCTTGCTGAGCACCGTGTAGTTCAGGTTGAGGCGCGCAAATTCGATTTGCTGGGGATGGTAGACCTCCAGTTGATCCAGAACCCAGTCATAGAGCTCGCGGTTGATTTCAAATTCCAGGGTGCAGATCGAATGGGTGATGCCCTCGATCGAATCCGACAGACAGTGCGTAAAGTCATACATGGGGTAAATCACCCACATACCGCCGGTGCGGTAATGGGGTACTTTTTTGATCCGATACAGGGTCGGATCGCGCATCAGCATATTGGGTGATGCCATGTCGATTTTGGCCCTGAGCACATGAGCGCCTTCATCATATTCACCGGCCCGCATGCGTTCGAACATATCCAAATTTTCCTCGATCGTGCGCTCACGATAAGGGCTGTTTTTACCCGGTTGCGTCAGGGTGCCGCGATATTCTCGGATCTCATCCGAACTCAGGCTGTCAACGTAGGCTTTGTTTTTTTTGATCAGCTGAACTGCGTATTCAAACAGCTGCTCAAAATAATCAGAGGCATGGTAAAGACGATCCTCCCAGTCAAATCCCAGCCAGCGCACATCCTCCTTGATGGATTCCACATATTCAACCTCTTCTTTGGACGGATCGGTGTCATCAAAGCGCAGGTTGCAAAGCCCCTTGTATTCTCCGGCCAGCCCGAAATTTAAACAGATGGACTTGGCATGACCGATGTGCAGATACCCGTTGGGCTCGGGCGGAAAACGCGTATGAACACGACCGTCATTTTTGCCGGCCGCGATATCTGCATCAATAATGTATTTGATAAAATTTGGCGGTGGTGAAAGTTCACCGTTTGTTTTTACAGGTTTTACGGTTTTTTCATCCCGAGACTTCATACAGGTCATTCCTTATGCATGAGAGATGTACACAGTATGATTTAAATTAGAATGCATTTTTAAAAAAATCAAACGATTTGATCAAATTCAATGCGCTTGACGGTTTAACTGGCCGGTGCGCTTGGTATGAAGCATTGTTTCAAATGTAGATAATATCTTTATTTTAAATTCGCCATCAACCTGTCAAGGAAGATTGATCCCGGTCGAAGGCTTTGACAGGGTGCTGAGCATGTCAAAACACTGGTGAAAGGAGTACTCGCTTTTGTGGCGTACCCCTGAACGCGTCGAAAAGGCCCTTCGACACCCTTCTTCAATACCGGGGTACATGCCCAGGGCCCAAAAAAAGGCTTACGGGATGAAAACGCAAGCCTTATCAATTTATAGTCGTTGTCAACAAAACGTTCCGATTGCCGAACATTTTTTTGCGACAACCCTTCTGCCGCCATCCTTTTTTCGGAACATTTTAAGGATACGCGGTATAAATGGCTGGGGGACCAGGATTCGAACCTGGGTTAACGGGGCCAGAACCCGTCGTCCTGCCGCTAGACGATCCCCCAGTATCTTCAAGTCAATCTTAATTATATATCATCGGCCCTCCCGTCAAGTCAATTTTTTCCGATTTCTGTGTTGCTATTTTTCCGATGAGCGGCGTTCGCCGCGGCTTTTGACCGTCAAGGTACTCAGAGTACGCCGAAGGCCAAAAGCCTTGTGCGGCTTGTTGAACACCTTAATTTTTATATAATTAGATGTGAAATCCCGCAGCTTTGCGGGGCTCAACAAAAAAATCCCTCATACAGAAATCGGAAAAATTATCTAACAAAATAATATTGTTGTCGCGTAGCGAGTGAAAATATATCTTTACTCTGCGGTGCGTCTCTGCGGTGAGAAAGAATGAGTTATTCATTCCGCTCGATCTTCGATATACTTGATGGCTTTGTTGAGCCGCGCAATGACCTTGTCCTTGCCGATGATCGCGGCCACCTCGAAAATACCGGGGCTGGCGGTTCGGCCGGTCAGGGCCACCCGCACCGGCTGGGCGATTTTGCCCAGCTTCAGCCCGGTCCGCTCCATGACGGCCTTAAACACCTTTTCCAGGTTTTCTTCGGAAAAAGATTCCAGGGTTTCAAGTTGCGCCAGTAGCAATTGCACGGCTTCCAGCACTGCCGGCTTCAAAAATTTCCGGGCAGCCTTTTCTTCATAGTCGATCTCATCTGCAAAATAAAATAAGGCGTTTTGCGCCATTTCATCCAGGGTTTTGCTGCGGGCGTGAAGGGTCTCGATGACTTTTACCAGAAGGCCGTTGTCCTCAATGATGGTGCCATGGCGATTCAAAAAGGGTTTTAGCGGTTCCGCCAGCTTTTTGACCGGTGTGGCTCTGATATGGTCGGCGTTGAGGGCTAAAAGTTTTTCAGGATCGAAAACGCTGGCGGATCGGCCGATATGCTCAAGGTCAAACACCTCGATCAGCTCCTGGCGCGTAAAGAATTCCTGATCGCCGTGTGACCAGCCCAGCCGGACCAGATAGTTGAGCATGGCATCCGGCAGGTAGCCCATGTCCCGGTAGGCCGAAACCGATACAGCCCCGTGACGCTTGCTGAAACGGCTTTTATCCGTTCCGAGCACCATGGGGACGTGGCCGTAAACCGGCAAAGGGCAATCCAGCGCTTGATAAACGAGGATTTGTTTGGGCGTATTCATGACGTGATCATCGCCGCGGATAACCGTATTAATCTGCATGGTTATATCATCGATGACCACCGCAAAATTATAAGTGGGTATACCGTCGCTGCGGCACACGATAAAATCATCCAGCTCATCGTTTCGAAAGACAATGTTGCCTTTGATGACGTCTTCGACCACCGTTGTCCCGCTTAGAGGTGCTTTTAGCCGGATAACCGCTTCCGGTGTTTTCGACAGCCCTTTATCGCGGCAGGTACCGTCATATTTGGGTTTGCCACCGGAGGCCATGGCCTTTTCACGCATGGCTGTAATGTCATCAGGGGAACAGGTGCAATAGTACGCATGGCCCGAATCGATCAGACGCTCTAGATATTGATTGTAAATATCGAGTCTTTGGGTTTGATAATGGGGTCCCTCGTCCCAGTCGATACCCATCCATTCGAGAGCCTCAAAAATGGCATCGATGGCCTGCTGGGTGGAGCGTTCGGTGTCCGTGTCTTCGATACGCAATACAAATTTTCCCTTCATGCGACGGGCGTACAGCCAGTTAAAAATTGCCGTACGCGCATTGCCGACATGCAGGATGCCGGTTGGGCTGGGGGGAAAGCGAGTCACAATCAGGTCATTTTTCGTTTCCAGCTGCATTTGACCTTCACCTCTATTTCGGGTCTTTTCGGTTTCGGGTGAGTAAATATTTAAGTAAAGTAAACCATCAATAATATACGAGTAGATCTTTAACCATTTTAATTTTTTTCATAATTTATCGTTAGGCCCGGCGTTGCTAACCATTGTCTAACATTATTGTTTGACAAGTAAACGAAAGCAGCTTAAGTATACCCTGCAGATGCGTTGATTTCATATTGCATTCGGTCATGCATGCCGGATTCGGCATCCCGTATTACCTGGATAACGATCACTATTATGTCATAAACTTTATAATTTCAATATGTTAAGATCGAACCCCAATCACCGCTCCGGCGGTGCATTTCAATATCACAGAAGAATGGCAAGTACAAGAGGACAAATTGCAAAAATATGACGAAAACACTTGACAATCCGTTTCAGATAAATTACTAGATGCTTTTCTTTTAGAGTGAGTCGAATAAATTTCTATTAATATAAATATCAATAGATTAGGAGATTACTTATGGCGGTACCCAAACGCAAAAAATCAAAGTCAAAGCGCGATAAGCGCCGGACCCACCAGAAACTTACCGCACCAAATTTGTCATCCTGCCCGGAGTGTGGAGAAGCCATTCAACCCCATCATGCCTGCCCCAATTGTGGCTATTACAAGGGCCGTAAGGCAGTTGAAACCGAAGAAGATTAGTTCTTGTTTCATCGCCCAAACGATTTACTTCAAATAGGGATAAAATTTAATGACATCAGATATGACATCGAATGGAAGTGTTCTTTACGGTCTGGATCTGGAATCCAGGCAAATGATTCTGGATACGGTTGCTCAGCTAAAAAAACGGCTTTTGACACCTGAAAAAATTGCTGAATTTGATCGTGAGGAGATATTTCCCGAAGACACCATTCGTGAAATGCTGGGCCCTGAAATCGGTCTTCAGCTTTTAATGATTCCCGAAACCTATGGTGGTCTGGGCGGCGGCGCCCGCGATAGCTGCGCCATTACCAGAGAAATGGCTAAAATTTGTTTGGGCATTACCACCGCCTTTTTTGCCATTCAACTGGGTGCAGATCCCATTATCGTGGGCGGAACCGAAGAACAAAAGCAAAAATGGCTCGGCAAAATCGCTGCCGGTGAGGCCCTCGTCGCCTATGCGGTCACCGAGCCCAATGCCGGCAGTAATGTGGCTGCCATCAAAACCAAGGCTGAACCCGTAAGCGATGATAGCGGAAACATCAGCGGCTACCGGATAAACGGTACCAAACAGTTCATTTCCACCGGCGGCTATGCCGAATTTATTACCCTGCTGGCCAATACACCCGAAGGTGCAACTTTTTTTATCATCGAAAAAGACACCGAAGGCTACGACCGGGGCAAAGGCGAAGAAAAACACGGTATCCGAGCATCCAACACCTCGCCCCTGACGTTTTCAGATGTTTTCGTGCCGGTGGAAAATGTCATCGGCGGCGTTACCGGAGAGGGGCTCAAACAGGCCAGCAAAGTATTTGGATATACCCGCCTGATGGTTGCCTCCATGGCACTGGGCGGTGGTGAGGCCGCCCTGGATATCGTTGTCCCCTATGCCCAGCAACGCATCCAGTTTAAAACACCGCTCTCAGAAAAGCAGGGTTACACCCACAAACTGGTCGTGCCGCATGCCGTCCGCCTGACGGCCGCAGCGACCTATATTGACGCGGTGGCCACCAGGCTGGATGCCGGAGAAACGGGCCTTGAAGTCGAAGGCTCCATTGCCAAGCTGTTTGCCACCGAATCTGCCAACAAAGCTGCCGATGATGCCATGCAGGCCCTGGGTGGATATGGCTATATCAATGAATATGGCGTCGAAAAAATCAAACGCGATGTCAAAATTACCTGTATTTATGAAGGCACCAGCGAGATTCAGCAGAATATCATCAGTACGTTTCGCTGGAAGGCGACGCGCAAATCTAAAGGCGCCTTTTACGGTGACATTGCCGACGAAATGGACAAATTCGAATCCCGGTGTAAAGAAGCCGGCTGCCGCTATATTAGCCTGGCGGCCCGGGCGCTGAACGAAGCCATTAAATTGGTCGATGAACACCGGTTGACGCGTGAGCAAACCATCATGTTTGCACTGGCTGATATGATGATGCATGTTGAAGTCGCTGCCAGCTTTGCACGGCAGGCTGTGACTTTTGCCGGTGAAAATAATCCGCAGGCTGAAAAAGCATGCGTCTTTTCACGCGTATTTGCCAATGAAATCGCTCAGGTGACATCCAACAATATTTTGAAAATCGTATATGGTTCCGGCCTTTTTGATGCCCAGCCGAGCGCGGCATTTCTATCAAAAATTTCGCACGCTAAGCTGGCAGACAGCTATCAAAACATCGTTGCCGACATGGACCGTGCCGCTGATATTATATTCAACCGTTAAGCGGTTCTCCAATTGAGGTAAAAACCAATTGGGCGTTATTTGGTATTCGTTATTCGTTAAAATGGGATGATATCTGATTGAAAATCTAACGAGTTACGGGTGGATAAAAGAAGGCTGTCATCGAATTCCATTAACGATTAACGCCTTGTGGAGCGTTTAGCGCGCAATAAGGGCTTAAAAGGAGGGTAGTTTGCGATTTGAAAACAAAGTGGTCATGGTCACGGGGGGGGCGGCTGGAATCGGAAAGGTGACGGCTGTAAACTTTGCCAAAGAAGGCGCAAAAGTTGCGATTTGCGATGTCAACATCCAGGCAGGTGAAGCCACCGCTAAAGAATTGGGCCCCGAAGCTTCTTTCGCACAGGTAGATGTCGCCAACAGTGCATCCGTATCTGACTGGGTGGAAACGGTTATGGAGCGTTACGGGCAAATTGACGTGCTGATAAACAACGCCGGCATCACCCGTGACGGCTTGATTATGCGCATGAAAGAAGAAGATTGGGATGCGGTCATCAGCGTCAACCTCAAAAGTGCATTCAACTGCATCAAAGCGATCTCCAAAATTATGGTCCGGCAAAAATCGGGGCGCATCATCAACCTGGCTTCGGTTGTAGGCGTCATGGGCAATCCGGGGCAGGCCAATTACGTCGCTTCCAAAGCCGGTATGATCGGTCTGACCAAAACAGTTGCCAGAGAGCTTGGATCAAGGGGTGTTACGGTCAATGCTGTGGCCCCGGGTTTTATCGAGACCGATATGACAGCCGTTCTATCGGAAAAAGCCCGCGAGGCGATGCTCAGTATCATTCCGTTGCAAAGAGCCGGCAGCCCCCAGGATGTGGCTGATGCCATCATGTTTCTGGCATCCGATAGTGCGGCCTATATAACCGGGCAGGTGTTGCATGTCACAGGCGGCATGTACATGTAAAAGCGGATTCTAAAATTCATCTCGCACCAAATAGCGGCGTTCCGCTCAACCAAAAAATGCTCGCGTACTATCGTGTCCGCTCCGCTTTTTTGCTTGCGCGCGCCTTGCTCTTTGACGCGATCTAAAATTTATAATCCGCTTTATAAAAAAAATGTCTAGCGGCTAAACCCTCGCCGTTTAAAAGCCAGTTGCACAATTATTTTAGAGATCGATTCGGGTCAGTCAGAGCCAATTGCAGCGGGATTTAGCATTTTAATAAATTGCAAACTTTCAATGAGAACTATCGATGACCGGCTTGACCGGGTAAGGAGGAAAAACAGATGTCTGTTGAGGAGAGAGTCAAAAAGATCATTGCCGAAAAACTGAGTGTTGATTTGAAAGAAGTTGTCCCTGAAGCTTCATTTGTTGATGATCTGGGAGCCGATTCACTCGACCTCGTGGAGCTCATTATGTCAATGGAAGAAGAGTTTGATACCGATATCTCCGATGAGGACGCCGAACAAATCACGACTGTTAAGGATGCTATTGACTATATTAATAAAGCGTAGGCAACAATTTTCAATTTTTTGATCGATAACAGGCTTGCACCCGTCGCTGAGCTATTTGCCTTTGTAAATGCCTGTCTTCTGCAGCGGAAAAGTTAGCCGGAGGCACGGAACTGCCACCGAGCGGGTTAAAACGGCAGGCGGGCGGCACTTGCTGGCAATGGGTGACCGACGGCGCGGACAGATTAAATTTCCATTTGGACGCGGGCGATTGTATGCGCCCGTTCAAGCAATAAAGGAGGTCTCTTGCAAAGGCGGGTTGTCATTACAGGAATGGGGTTGGTTACGCCTCTCGGGATTGGCGTCGAGGACAGCTGGTCGGCGCTTTGCGCTGGAAAATCGGGTATCACTGAAATCACTCGATTTGATGCGTCAGCCTATCTGACTCAAATCGCCGGTGAAGTCAAGGATTTTAACCCAGAAGATTTTATGCCTAAAAAAGAGGCCAAGCGCAACGAGTTGTTCATTTCGTATGCGATGGCGGCATCTCGCATGGCGGTGGAAGACGCTCGTCTGGAGATAAACAGCTCGAATTCCGATCGTATCGGGGTTGTTACCGGCTGTGGTCTGGGGGGTCTCGGTATAATGGAAGAGACGATTCTCAATGTAGCCACTAAGGGTCCCAGGCGCGTAAGTCCGTTTTTCATTCCAATGATGATCGGCAACATGGCCCCGGGCATGATTTCGATTCATTTCGGCGCCAAAGGCCCAAATTTATCCCATGCCACAGCCTGTGCTGCCGGGGCCCATGCGGTAGGCGATTCCTTTAAACTGGTTCAACACGGCATGGCCGATGCCATGATCACCGGTGGGACTGAAGCGGTCGTATCCAAGACCGCGGTGGCCGGTTTCAACGCCATGAAAGCATTGTCGACGCGCAACGATGAACCTGAAAAAGCCTCGCGACCCTTCGATCGTGATCGTGATGGTTTTGTCATTGGTGAGGGCAGCGGCATTCTGATACTGGAGGCTTTAGATCATGCGCTTGAAAGAGGCGCTTCTATTTACGCTGAAATCGCAGGCTTTGGGCTGACCGGAGATGGTTACCACATCACTTCACCCTGCCCGGATGGAGACGGGGCGGTCCGCTGCATGCAGGCGGCATTGGATGACGCCGCTGTTGCCTCTGGCCAGGTGGATTATATCAATGCACATGGTACATCCACCGAACTTAACGATCTGTACGAAAGCCGCGCAGTCAAGGCTGTTTTTAAAGACCATGCCTATAAACTGGCGATCAGTTCCACCAAATCAATGACCGGTCATCTGTTGGGAGGTGCGGGCGGTATTGAAACCGTGTTCACTGCCCTGAGCGTTAAACGCGATGTGATCCCACCGACCATCAATTATGAGAATCCGGGAGATGAATGCGACCTGGACTATGTGCCCAATGCTGCGCGCAAAATCAACGTTGGCGTGGCCATGACCAATTCATTCGGTTTCGGCGGGACCAATGCCACGCTGATTTTGAAAAAATACACCGATTGATTCCTGAATGTTGCTTGAGCCCAATGAAATTCCCTCAGGGCTGCGGCAAGCTTAAATCTGAATGGCAGGGCAGGATAAGCCCTGCCATTTTTTTGCTTGCGGTAAACCCGCTAGGCATATAATATCAAATGCTAACCTGGCATCGGAAACAGTTCGTCGTTAAGGAGTTGAAACAATTTTATGGTAGCCGAAAATCAGCGACCCTCTTGGGAAAATTATTTTATGGACATAGCGATGCTCGTTGCCAAGCGCTCGACCTGCCTTCGACGCTCTGTAGGCGCCATTATCGTAAAAGACAAACGGATTCTTTCAACCGGCTATAATGGGGCGCCCACCGGTGTTCGCCATTGTGAAGAGGTGGGCTGTTTGCGTGAAAGATTAGGGATTGAATCCGGCAAGATGCATGAGTTATGCCGTGGAATTCATGCGGAGCAAAATGCAATCATTCAGGCGGCTTACCATGGGGTCTCGTTAAAGGGCGCCAGTGTATATTGTACCAATTTGCCCTGTTCGATATGTGCAAAGATGATCATTAATGCAGGTATTCGTAGGATTTATTACCGCTCGGGGTATGCGGATGAACTGTCGCAGGACATGATACAGGAAGCCAAAATAGAATTGTTTCAGCTAGACAGCAACCAGCAGGGGGAAGAACCATGAAGTGTCCATATTGTGGCGAAATCGACAACAAAGTTATCGATTCAAGGTTAAGCAAAGATGCCAGCGTTATCCGCCGGCGCCGAGAATGCATTGTCTGTTCCCGCCGGTTTACAACCTACGAGCACATCGAAGAAATCCCGATTATGATTATCAAGAAAGATGGCCGACGTGAGGTATTTAGTCGGGATAAAGTACGCGCCGGCCTTAAAAAAGCGTGCCAGAAGCGAAATATCAGCATAAATGTGATTGAAGAATTCATCGATGATCTTGAACGAGATCTCAGAGAAACAGGTGAAAAAGAAATACCGGCCTCCTTTCTCGGTGAGAAAATCATGACCATGCTGCATGACCTGGATGATGTCGCCTACGTTCGTTTTGCCTCGGTCTATCGCGAGTTTAAGGACGTTAATGACTTTGTTTCCGAACTCAAAACCCTGCTCAGCAACCAGAAGACAGAAGACAGAGGACAGAAGTCAGATAACTGATTCTATCCTCTGATTTTTGTTTTCTGTCTTCTGATTAAAAGACGAATGGATCACCAATATTTTATGCGAATGGCCTTGAACCTTGCCAAAAAGGGACAAGGCTATACTTCACCGAACCCGATGGTCGGCGCGGTGATCGTTAAGAATGGAAAAGTGGTCGGCCGCGGGTACCATCGCGCGGCCGGGCAGGCTCACGCTGAAGTCGAGGCCATTGAGGATGCCGGCATCAAAGCGAGGGGGGCAACTCTGTATGTCAATTTAGAGCCCTGCAACCATACCGGACGGACGCCCCCCTGCACCCGAAGAATTTTACCAGCCGGTATACGCCGGGTCGTCATGGCAATGGCCGATCCGCATATAAAAGCAGGGGGCGGCGCCGCGTTCCTAAAAAAACACGGCATCGATGTGCTGTCGGGTGTTTGCGAAAAACAGGCGGTCAGACTCAACGAAGCCTTTGTTAAATATGTCCGCACCGGTTGCCCGTTTGTGGTAGCAAAGTGCGCTGCCACTCTGGATGGGCGTATTGCCACCCGCACCGGTGATTCCCGGTGGGTGACCGGAGAGAAGGCGCGCCGTTTTGTGCATCGGTTGCGGCATGCGGTTGATGCCATTT
The DNA here is from genome assembly GCA_050116835.1 of Desulfobacterales bacterium. Lineage (GTDB taxonomy): Bacteria > Desulfobacterota > Desulfobacteria > Desulfobacterales > JAHEIW01 > JAHEIW01. The sequence goes on along the minus strand of JASFNW010000014.1, from coordinate 17,214 downwards.
TGGTGGGAATCGGCACCGTCCGGGTAGACAATCCGCGTTTGACCACGCGTCTGGACTCTAAAAAAGGTGTCGATCCGGTTCGAATCGTTCTTGATACGCACCTGTCCATTCCTTCGGATGCCAGAATTCTGGCGCTTGACTCTGATGCGCATACCCTATTGATCACCGGGGAAAATGCTGCCAAAGCAAAAGGGAAAAAGCTACAACGAGATGGGGTGCGGATTATTGAGCAGCCGCTTGAAGATGGTCGCATTCATCTGATGTCGCTGATGAAGCGGCTGGGTTCAGAGGGTATTACCAGCCTTCTAATTGAAGGTGGCAGCACCGTTTTGGCTTCGGCATTAAAAAGTGGAATCGTCGATAAAGTTCTCTTTTTTTATGCGCCAAAGATTCTGGGTGGCGATGACGGCATGCCCATTTGCCGGGGAAAGGGTGCGGCCCTGATGAAAGACAGCATTCAACTCAAGCATATTCGTGTTCAGCGCTTTGCCGAAGATGTGATGATTGAAGGCTATATCCGATAGTTGCCCGCGGGCAGTTGTCAGTTGTAAGTTGCAAGATAATCATTATATTGGTATCTGATACGACATAGATCAAATATTCAAGCAGTTAATTGAGCAACGGCAACCCGCAAAAGACAACGGAAAAATAGATGTTTACCGGAATAATCGAAGGTCTGGGGACAATTAACGCCATTCGGCCTGCCGGACAGGGAAAGCGCCTCACCATCGAGGCGGACTTTGCGCTCGATCAAACCAAACCGGGTGACAGTATCGCGGTCAACGGTGCCTGTCTGACGGTTGTCAAAATCAGCGCGAAACAATTTGAAGTGGACCTGTCCCCTGAGACACTGGCAACGTCTACATTTGATAAAGCCCGACGCGGCGACCGTTTAAATCTTGAGCGCGCCATGCGGTTATCAGATCGCATCGATGGGCACCTGGTTTCAGGACATGTTGACGGTCTCGGCATTATTCAACAGCAAGAGAAACGCGGTAATGCTGTTATAATGTCAATCTCCGTGCCGGGAGCGCTCACACGCTACATGATTCGTAAAGGCTCGGTTGCAGTAGATGGAATCAGTTTAACCATCAACTCCTGCGATGCCGGTAGCTTTGCGGTAAGCATTATCCCGCATACCGCCGGCATAACGACCGTCGGAATGAAAAAAAAGGGGGATGCGGTTAATATTGAAACCGATATGATCGGCAAATATGTCGAACGATTTTTGAGTGGAAAAACAGTGCAGGACGGCGAACACAAGGCTGCGCCTTCCGGCATTGATATGCAATTATTAGCCCAATCGGGATTTCTTTCGTACCCAAAATGACTTTTAGGAGATTATCAGCAAATGCCACAAATAACCATAGAGGAGGCCATTCAAGATTTTAAAGATGGCAAGATAGTCATCCTGGTCGACGATGAAGATCGTGAAAATGAGGGCGATCTATGCATGGCGGCCGAAAAGGTGACGCCGGAGGCCATCAACTTTATGGCCAAATATGGACGCGGTCTGATTTGTCTGGCCATGACCTCTGAAAAATGCGATACTCTTGATTTGCCGCCGATGGTTGACAACAATCAGTCTTCATTTGGCACCGGCTTTACCGTTTCGATTGAAGCACGCTGCGGCGTCAGCACCGGCATATCCGCCCATGACCGAGCAACCACCATTTTAACAGCCGTTGCCGACGATTGTCAGCCGCGAGACCTGGTGCGACCGGGTCATATTTTTCCGCTAAGAGCCAAAGCCGGTGGCGTTATCGTGCGGGCCGGACAAACGGAAGGGTCGGTCGACTTAGCCCGTTTGGCCGGATTGACTTCAGCGGGTGTGATTTGTGAGATCATGGATGAGGACGGCACCATGGCTCGCATGCCGGCTCTGGAAAAATTTAGCAAAAAGCACGGGGTCGGCATCTGTACCATCGAAGATTTGATTGAATACCGCATGCGGACCGAATCATTTGTTCGGCGATCGGCCGAAACGGTCATCCCCACCTCGGTGGCGGGCGAATTTAAAGCAATCGTGTATGAAAACGACATTGATAAACTGTTACACATCGCAATGGTCAAAGGCGATATTGACGCGAATAAGCCGGCTCTGGTGAGAGTACATTCCGAGTGCTTGACCGGAGATATTTTCGGCTCCCTGCGGTGCGATTGCGGGCCTCAGCTGCATCGGGCCATGAAGATGATTGAAAAGGAAAATAGCGGTGTTCTGCTTTACATTCGACAGGAGGGCCGCGGTATCGGCCTGGTTAATAAGCTCCGGGCATATGCCCTCCAGGATGAAGGACTGGATACAGTTGAGGCTAACGAAAAACTCGGCTTTCAACCCGACATGCGCAATTACGGTATCGGGGCTCAAATTCTGGTTGATCTGGGTGTGCGCCAAATGAGGCTCATGACCAACAACCCCAAAAAAATGGTTGGATTGGACGGATACGGGCTCAAGATAATAGAGCAGGTTCCCATAGAAGTCCCGCCGAATGAGTACAATAAATGCTACCTGGCATGTAAGAAGCTAAAAATGGGCCATCTGTTGAATGTGGATGCCACACCGTAAGCCCGGTGTTGTGAACCACAAAATTGGTATAACGGTTGTCTGGTATATATTTGTCCTGTGGTGTTTATAGCGGCTTCTGGTCACCGGCTGCTGGCCAGATGCAAGAAGCCAGGGGTTGTGAGACCTGAAACCCAAAAAATACCCACTTACTTCTAATGATTACAGGACATAAATTAGCACATGGCGAAAGGAGCTTTTATGGCCAAGACTCTTGAAGCTCACTTAAATGCAGAAGGCAAAAAGTTTGCTCTGGTTGTCAGCCGCTTTAACGATTTTATTACGGACAAACTGCTGAGTGGTGCCCTGGATGCCCTGATACGGTCGGGTGCCAAAGACGACGATATTCAGATTGTGAAGGTTCCGGGTGCTTTTGAGATTCCGTTGGTTGCCAAAAAAATGGCAACCCAAAAAAAGACCAACGCCATCATCTGCCTGGGCGCCGTTATTCGGGGCGCAACCCCCCATTTTGATTATGTCGGTGCTGAAGTGTCCAAAGGCATCGCCCAGGTCAGCCTTGAATCTGGAGTGCCGGTTATTTTTGGCATCGTCACAACCGATACCATCGAGCAGGCCATTGAGCGCGCCGGCACCAAAGCCGGCAATAAGGGCTGGAGTGCCGCTATGGCAGCCGTTGAAATGGCCAACCTGCTTGAGGCCGTGGGATAGATTTCATCATGGGGACCCGTCGCCGAGCCCGCGAGATGGCCATGCAGGCGCTCTTTTACATGGATACCCAACAGGGCGGCTCCCCACAGATGGTGGAACGTTTCTGTGAGAATTTTAACCTGCCCCAAAAGGTGCGGCCGTTTTTTCTACAATTGGTAAACGGCGTTTTAGCAGCTCAGCCGCAGATCGATATCCTCATAGAACGATATTCCAAAAATTGGAAGGTGCAGCGCATGTCCTGTGTGGATCGCAATATTATGCGGTTAGCGGTCTTTGAAATACTGTTTTGCCCCGATATACCGCCAAAGGTATCCATTAATGAAGCCATTGATGTTGCCAAAAAATTTGGTACCGAAGAATCCGGAGCATTCATTAACGGAATTGTAGACCGTATTCGCATTGCCATCGAAAAGGGAGAAATTGATTCAGACACGCCCATCGTGACAGCCAATAAAAACGCCGATTAAAATCCGCAATCCACAAACTAAAATCAAAAGGAGTTGGAGACCGAGTAGATGATTATTAAAACTTTACCAGTAGGACCCATTATGGCAAATTGTTTCATAGTTGGATGCGATGAAACGCTGCAAGCAGCCATCATCGATCCGGGCGATGAAGCAGATCGAATTCTGCAGACCGTTGCAGATGCGAACCTGAAGGTCACCCATATCATCAACACCCATGGTCATTTTGACCATGTCAGCGCCAATAAAAACGTCCATGCGGCCACAAACGCACCGATTTTAATTCATGCAATGGATGCGCCCATGCTGGCAAAAATAGCTGCCAGTGCGGCAAATTGGGGTCTTTCCGCAGAAGATTCACCCCCTCCAGACCGCAATATAGATGAAGGCGATACGATTCACGTCGGCAATCTAACGCTGAATGTACTGCATACACCCGGGCACACACCGGGTGGTATTTCTCTGTTTTCCGACGGCCATGTATTTGTGGGGGATACTTTGTTTGCCGGGTCAATCGGGCGCAGCGATTTTCCGGGCGGAGACTTTGAAACCCTGAAATCCAGTATCCAAAATAAATTGTTTGCGCTGGATGATAATGTCCGTGTTTATACCGGGCACGGACCGGAAACCACCATCGGGCATGAGCGGCAAACCAACCCGTTTGTGGGCGCTAATGCGATGTATTAATTCGGCTGTAAGGCTGGAGGGAATAATGGTAAAACCGCTGTGCGCAGTTTTACGACTTTCCTTCTTGGATATGATGACCGTCAGTATGGGAGACGTTATGCTTCGGCTGTTTTGTATTTGAATCCCTGGCGTTTTAGCACATCATAGTAAATCAAGATTTGCTTAATGTAACGCACCGGTTCTGAACCGCGGCAAAAGCCGTACCTGGAGCGCCTATAATATTTCCGATACTGTAACAGCGGTAGGGTTTGGGCAAGGGACTCCCATTTATCGGGATCAAGTCCCTTTTTTTTGGCGAGTTTACGGGCATCGTAAATATGCCCCTGACCGATATTGTAAGCTGCCAGCGCAATCAGTAAACGATCGTTTTCTTCGACTTGATGATATATGTCATATAGGTCTTTTAGGTGTTGGACACCGGCATTGATGTTTTGGACCGGATCGAAAAGATCGGTGACACCTAAACTTCTGGCGGTAGACGGCAAAATCTGCATCAGCCCCCTGGCACCGGCCCGGCTTTTGGCCCAGGGGTTCAAATGGGATTCCTGGTAGATCTGGGCTGCAATCAGTCGCCAGTCAAACCCGTGTTTGTCGGCGGCGACCTTGATAAACGGACTGTAACGGGAGAGCCGGGTTTTTAGACGCCGGTGAAATGTTTTGAGGTCCACATAGTCAAAATCTTTATTGTCGCCGTAATATTTCTGGTAAATTTTATCGTATCGACCGCTTTTTTTAATCGCCTTAAAAAAAGCGTTTATACGGTCGTGGAGCTCGATGGACTTTGGGTAAACAGCCCAGCCCAGTAGCAGACGATCGTTAATCGATCCGGTACTGACCGCTCCCGGGAAATTTCGCCGGTTGATTTTAATGATATTGCTGTTGGCAATCGTAAAATCGATTTCGCCCTCAGCCACTTTTTGAATGAGTTCTTCGGTGGGCAGGTCCTCGTGCAAGCGGATGGCCAGGTCGATTCCCTGCTTCTTTAGCTCCGTCAGGCGCTGCTGATATGCCGTTCCCTCTCTGACGTCTATGGTTTTACCGGACAGATCTTCTATGGTTTTGATGTGGGCATTTTTACGCTGGGTGATAATTTGCTGGGCCACTTCCATATATCCGTCTGAAAAAGCGACGGTCTGCTGAAGATGTGGCATGATGGGTATACTGGCGGCAATGAACGCCGCGGAGCCATTATTTAAAGCCCTGATCATGTCCGTCCAGCGGTCAACAACCTTTACCTCAAGGCCCACCCCCAGATAAGCAGCAAAAGCCTGCGCCAGCTCATACTCAAAACCCATCGGCTGATCCCGGTAAAGATAATAACAGTCGGCGGTATTGCGCGTGACAACCGTTATTTTTCCGGTCTTCAGTATTTTTTGTAGGGTAACAAATCGATACTCGCCGATAACAGGGCTCAACGCATAATAGCCGATTACCCCCCAAAGGATCAGTACGGTTATTTGAAAACCGGTTCTGTAGCGTAATATATTGTTAACTGCCGACAAGCTCACAGTACTAACCTCGTGCAACTCAAACTTAGCGTTAAGTACCTAAAATGATATATAATTTGGCTTATTCCGGGTTCTACATCGACTCTGAAACAAGAACTATAAATAAAAATAACAATTTCAGTTGTTTATGCGATAAACCGGGTCGCCCATGACCATCTGACGTCACCATTGGCCGCTGATGCAAATGCTTTGCGGGCGGCATGTTGATGTATACGGACCCTGCCAACGTCCCGAGCAGATTGGATACCCTATCACATTTATTATTATCGTCTCAAATGTGCTCAATCTTAAATCGTCGGCGGCTAGAAAGCCCCGAGCTGGCACGGTTTTATTTTGATCCCAAGGTGTTCACAAATCGCGCTGATAGCCATTTTTGAAAGATCGTGGCTGCCGGCAATTTCCCAGGCTGTGCGGCAGGGAAGTTTGCCTTCGATTAATGAATTCCGAATGGCTTGTTCCAGACCTGGATCTTCAGCCGCTTTGGGCTTTACAATTTTTTTGCCAGGTTTGTAGCCGAATAATCCCAGTTGACATTTGACCAGTTCCAATTCCAATAAATCAGCAGTCTTGCCTACATCAGCCGGTGAAACCTGCACGGCTTCGGCGATTTTAAACGCCACCGCGCAGGGGACTTCATTGTTTCGGGTCTGTTGGCCTAAGGCTTCCTTGATGCGGGCGTCGATCTGAGCGTCCGAGCCATGTTTGTCTGCAAATGTTTTGCCATTTAGACGTTTCATTGTTGAACTCCTGAGAATGGGTCTGTGCAACATGGGCTGTTGCGGGTTCATTGCTTTCCGCTAAAATCCTCCAATTATGGAATTTCGGCATCATCGGCTGTCTATAGACGTGACTGCATACCAGATGCGGCTTGATAACCCTTGATGGCGCATCGGCTGCTTTGGCGGTGCTATTTTACTTGAATAATCTAAATCCGTTTGTTAGTGTAAGATGTCTAAACCACTCAATATTTTTTTGATGTTGTCGGGCGTTTGCAACCGAAGCCAGGGCTGTTTTGCGTGCCTAGCGAAAAAATCTGCTTTTCGTTCTGATTTGCGGCATGAAGGCCCACTTTACAGACAGAATAATGCGCATTAAATTTGCATTTAAACGTCAGTTAAAAGCCCACTGGCGGCTATACCTGGAATACAGGGGAACTATACCACAATTTTACTGGTCGAAAAATAGCCATTTTCATGCAACATTCAAAGATAGAACGTAAAAAGACGCGTCAGATTTCAGTGGGTAACGTCAAAGTCGGCGGAGATGCACCCATTCGGGTCCAATCCATGACGAATACGCCGACACCGGATGTGACCGCGACCGTGGCACAGATTCAACGACTGCAAGAAGCCGGATGCGAAATCGTACGCGTGGCCGTACCCGATCAGGAGGCTGCGAAGGCCGTCACGGCCATTAAAAAGCAAATCCATGTCCCATTGATTGCCGACATTCATTTTGATTATCGGCTGGCGATTTCAGCCGCCAAAGCCGGGGCGGACGGACTCCGGATCAATCCCGGCAACATCGGCGCTCTGAAAAAGGTAAAGGCAGTGGTTGATTGTGCCAAAGACCACAATATCCCCATTCGTATCGGGGTCAATTCCGGATCCCTGGAAAAAGATATCCTGAAAAAATACAATGGTGTCACGGCTGCCGGAATGGTGGAAAGCGGTCTGCGCCATGTCGAGCTGCTTAGATCTCTGGATTTCGACCAGATAAAGATTTCACTCAAAGCTTCCGATGTGCACCGCACACTGAAAGCCTATCGGCTTTTGTCTACCCGAACGGACCTGCCGCTGCACGTCGGCGTTACTGAAGCCGGTGCCCTTTATCCCGGTATCGTTAAATCAGCGTTGGGGATCGGAATGCTGCTGGCTGAGGGTATTGGTGACACCATCCGGGTTTCCCTGACCCGCGATCCGGTAGAAGAAGTGCGGGTCGGATACGAGATCCTGAGAGCACTCGATATTCGCCACCGGGGTCCGGAAATCATCGCCTGCCCCACCTGCGGGCGCTGCAAAATCGAGCTTTTTGATATCGTTGAGCAGGTTGAAAAAGCCCTGATGACCACCGCCGAACCCATCAAGATTGCTATAATGGGCTGTGTGGTCAATGGTCCGGGAGAAGCCAAAGAGGTGGACATCGGCATTGCCGGCGGGGATGGCACCGGTGTGCTGTTTCGAAAGGGCCGGGTCATTAAAAAATTTGCGCAGGAAAAACTGGTGGAGGTCCTGCTGGACGAGGTGCGGCAGTATGTAACCGATCTGGAAAGTCAAAAGTCCAACATTTAACTGCTATACGCGATCTTAGAAAGGCAAAATATGGCAAAGCAAGTTAAGAGTGCAATTTCACCGACGCGAAACGAAGATTACCCGGAATGGTATCAGCAGATCATCAGAGCTTCAGACCTGGCGGAGCGATCGACGGTCAGGGGCTGTATGGTCATCAAACCCTGGGGCTACGCTCTTTGGGAAAATATTGTCCAGGCGTTGGATAATCTGTTTAAAGATACCGGCGTAAAAAACGCTTATTTTCCGCTTTTTATCCCGTTAAGTTTTCTTGAAAAAGAGGCTGAACATGTTGAGGGCTTTGCCAAAGAATGCGCGGTGGTGACCCATCATCGATTGGAAAAGGGCGCTAACGGCGGCCTTGAGCCTGCGGGCAAACTGGCCGAACCGCTGGTGGTCCGCCCGACTTCCGAGACGATTATCGGCGATTCATTTTCCCGCTGGGTCAGCAGTTATCGCGATTTACCGATCCTTATCAACCAGTGGGCCAATGTGGTTCGCTGGGAAATGCGCACCCGCATATTTTTACGAACCAGTGAATTTTTGTGGCAGGAAGGGCACACCGTCCATGCAACTGCGGAAGAGGCCATTGAGCGCACAAACATGATGCTGGATGTCTATACCACCTGCGCCGAGGATTATCTGGCGATGCCGGTTTTGCGGGGCCGTAAATCACCGGCCGAACGATTCCCGGGGGCCGTGGATACTTTGGCGATTGAGGCCATGATGCAGGACAGAAAGGCCCTGCAGTCGGGGACCTCGCACTTTTTAGGCCAAAATTTTGCGCGCGGCTTTGATATTAAATTCCAAACAGCCGGCGAAACCGAAGAATATGCCTGGACGACCTCATGGGGATCGTCAACCCGAATGATCGGCGGGCTTATTATGATTCACAGCGATGATGACGGTCTTATTTTACCGCCGATGGTGGCCTCAGCCCATGTTGTGCTGCTGCCCATTATCCGCAAACCTGAGGATCGCCAGACCGTAATGGATTACACTGAAAAGCTCGCACGGGAATTATCCGCAAAACCGTATCATCATCGCCGCATAGGAGTTGAGATCGATGATCGTGAAATCGGGGGCGCACGCGGCTGGGAATGGATTAAGAAAGGAATCCCGCTGCGAGTGGAAATCGGCCCCCGGGATATTGCCGAAAACTCGGTTTTTATGGGGCGGCGGGACCAGGCGCCCAACGAAAAAAACGCCGTAAAGCGCGATCAATTTGTGGCCGAGATCGGCACAATCCTGGACGAGATTCATCACAATCTATTTCAACGGGCTCTGGCTTTTCGCGAAACCCATACCATTGAGATTGACGATCGGAAAACGTTCTATGATTTTTTTACGCCTCAGAATGCCGAGAAACCTGAAATCCATGGAGGCTTCGCCATTTCCGGTTGGTGCGGCTCCGCCGAGTGTGAACTCAAAATCAAAGAGGATCTAGCGGTGACCATCCGATGCATTCCCTTTGATAGCGACGCGGGCAAGGGCCGCTGCATTTGCTGCGGAAAAAAGAGTGAGCGTCGGGTCGTATTCGCCAAGGCATATTAGCGAGCCTATCGCACTTGAAACAATGAAAGATAAGTCGGACATAACATTTTTGACGTTGACCATAAGCATTATTGGTGAACTCACCATTTTCGTTTAAGCTATCAGGGTAGCCAACATCCGGGACAAAACGAAAAAAGACATATAAGATAGAGGATACACTGTTTTCCGACGGTTCAGTCTCGAGCAGTACCGTAAAGTAAAACCAATAACCCTTAACCATTTATAAACAACCCGCATTGATTCGGATAAATGACATCGTCGAAAAGGTATCCGAGTATGTGCCGGATGCCGATATCGACATCATTGAACGTGCCTACATTTATTCAGCCCGTGTTCATGAAGGGCAGGTGCGACTTTCCGGAGAGCCATATTTATCTCATCCCCTTGAAGTGGCCGGCATCCTTGCGGATATGAAATTAGATCCGGAAAGTGTTGCCGCCGGCATCCTGCATGATGTGATTGAGGATACATCCGCCACTCCGGAGGAAATCAAGAATATTTTCGGTCCGGAAGTCTTGCATATCGTTTTGGGCGTTTCAAAGCTGAGCAGTCTATCCTTCGGCACCTCACAGGCCCGGCAGGCTGAAAGCATTCGCAAAATGTTTTTGGCCATGGCCGATGATATCCGGGTCATTCTCATTAAACTGGCCGACCGTTTGCACAACATGCGGACCCTGCAATATCACAGTCCCGAGAAAAGAAAAGAAATTGCCCAGGAAACGATCGATATATACGCTCCGATCGCCTCCCGGCTGGGAATTTATCGCTTCAAAAATGAACTGGAAGAAACCGCTTTCAAATATACCCACCCGGATGAATACGACCGCATCGACAAACTGCTGATCAAAGCCAGAACGGATCGTGAAAAATATATTGAGAAAGTCAAAAGCGACCTTAAAGAAACTATGGATACCGCTAATCTGAAGAGTGAGGTTCTGGGGCGTGTTAAAAATAATTACAGCATCTACAATAAAATGCTCTCTCAGAACCTGCCTTTTGAGGAAATCTATGACATTATCGCATTCCGGATAATTTTAGACAGCGTGCCGCAGTGCTACGAAGCCCTGGGTCTGATCCATTCCCTATGGAAGCCGATCGATCATAAATTTAAAGACTACATCGGGCGTCCCAAGACCAATATGTACCAGTCCCTGCATACCACGGTTATTGGTCCGGTTGGGGAACGAATTGAGATCCAGATCCGCACCTGGGAGATGGACTGGGTGGCTGAATCGGGCATTGCCGCCCACTGGGGGTACAAAGAGGGCAAGCGCCTTGATGAAGATGTCACCCGCAAGTTCGCCTGGATACAGGATCTGATCGAAAATCAGGAGAATTTTCTGGACCCGGGGGAGTTTCTGGAAAATGTTCGCATCGACCTATTCCCCGATGAAGTTTATGTTTTCACGCCACGCGGTGAAGTTAAAACGCTGCCGCGCGGCGCCACGCCGGTTGATTTTGCTTATATGATTCACACTGAAGTGGGAAACCAGTGCACCGGTGCAAAAGTCAACGGTCGCATGGTGTCGCTGCCCTACGAGCTGAAGACCGGGGATATCGTTGAAATCATTACCTCTAAAAATCATCACCCGAGCAAAGACTGGCTGAACTTTGTCAAAACGGTCAAAGCCCGGTCAAAGATCAGACACTGGATTAAAGTTCAGGAAACTCAGCGAAGCCTCAGTCTGGGTCGAGAGATGTGTGAAAAAGCTTTTCGCAAAGAGCGCCTGAGCTTTAATAACCTGGTCAAAACGGAAAAGATGATGGCGGTTGTCGAACAGTTTGGCTTCAAGACCGTTGATGACCTGATTGCCAACGTGGGTTATGGCAAGATCACCCCCCTGCAGGTGTTGCGTAAATTTGTGCCCAAGAGTGACGAAACCGAAGAAAACGAATCGATTTTTAACAAATTAATGGGGCGCGTCAGAAAGAAAAAGCCCAAGGGCGGGATACTGGTAAACGGTGTGGATGACATCCTGATTAAATTTGGTAAATGTTGCCAGCCAGTGCCCGGGGATCCTATTCTGGGATACATCACTCAGGGATATGGCGTAACTGTTCACCGCACCAATTGTGTCAACGCATTAAGGGTGAATCCCGAACGCCAGATCGAAGTTTCCTGGAACCAGAATGCCAACGAAACCTATCCGGTCAAAATCAGAATCATATCGCAGGATCGGATGGGGTTGCTCGCTGATCTGGTCGGAAACATCAGCAAGCTGGGCGCCAACATACTAAACGCCAAGACGGAGACCCGGGAAAATAAAATGGTGGACAGTTTTTTTACGATTGGGGTAGAGGACACCGCCCATCTGAATAAGATTTTGGCTGCTATTAAAAAGGTCAGACACGTGCAGGAGGTAAAGCGGGTCGGATAGGGTGCTTTAATGAATCAAAACCCGCAAATTCCTATACCATAAGCCGGACGATGAGGTACTCGCATCAGATGAGAAGAAAAGTTTTATTTTATTTCATCATGCTCGGTTTGTTGTTTCTCGTACTTGAAGCATTTGGTTATGTAACTTTCTATATTTTTGACGATATTTACGATCACCGCAAAAAGGTTTTGCAAAACCTCAAGGACGATGGCCGCATCGAATTGAAATTAAAACGCCTCGATCCGGAATTGGGATGGAACCAAAGCGGCCCCCAGGTGGAGCGGGTCCGCACCTGCCAGGATAAAGAGGTGATCTATACCTCCGATCAAAACGGTGCCCGGGTATATGACGGATATAATGGTGATCTCGCGACGGTCGTTTTGGTCGGCGATTCCTATACCCATGGAGCCGATGTGGCGGCAGATGACACCTATGCTGCCCAGCTGTCGAAGCTGATGAATACACCGGTCACCAATCTCGGAGTGGGAGGGTTCGGGCCGGTCCAAGCTTTTTTAAATCTGAAGCAGAAGCTTTCTCGGTATCCGGAAGCACGGGTCGTTATCCTCGGCATCATGTACGAAAATATATTTCGGATGGTCAATTCCTATCGTCCCGTACTGGCAGAAAAATCTTCCCCATATCGCATCAAGTCTTATATCAGCCAGGGTGAAATTCGGAAACCGGGTCCCGAGGTGCTAGGTAGCATTGACGACTTTCTTCACTATGCGAGCGCTGCTTTCGATCATGACTTCTGGGCCAAACCCCAGCACCGTTTCCCGTTCACCCAGGCCTTCCTCAGCGCTTTGATTTCAAATTACGTTTACTATAAACGCCTGCCGCGAAAACTGCGCAAAATCGGTATACCCGAATATTATTTAGCATATCGTTCAGACAGTTTTTCCCGAGAGCTGGTGAGCCTACTGGAACAATTCACCAAATTTGCCCGCAAGCACCAGGTGGAGCCCGTTGTGGTTTTTATCCCCCGCGATAAATACGATACAAAAAGTGTCTCCCAATTCATCCGGATGAACAATGACCAACTGCCCAATGACTTGCTGATTATTGACGTCGGAGAAGCTGATATCGACTGGACGCGCTATAATCTGCTAGACCGCAAAGAAATAGATAATATCAATATTTGTCATCCTTCGCCTTATGGGCATACGAAGATAGCGCTAACGATAAACCGTGCATTACAGAGAGAGCATTGATCCCATTATGAAAAACAAACCTCGGAACATAAGCAAGCGCGATAGCGACACCGGTTGCAAGGCAAAAAGAGTAACGCACGCTATCGGTATTAAAATAGAGCATAAATAAACGGTACAATGGAACTTGACTCAGTAAAAACAATCAAGGCACTGAAAAGCAGCATCACGATTACTATGGGCAGCAGCCAATATCGTTTTCGGATTTTCACAAATTCCCAGAATTCAATAATAAGTGATTGTTTGGGCATGTATATCTCCTTAATATCTTTTTAAAAATCTCTCACTGGTCTGGGCAGGTTCCGATCTTGTCACCCAGTAAGAGGAAATATTCTTATCAGGCTTAGTCGGCAGCGGCTTACCCCCCAAAAGGCGTTTTATCAACCCTGACGGGGTGATCACAAGATAGTAGATTAGAATGAGGACAATGTTTGTGATCACTCTGCTGATTAAATGGGCAAATCGCTGCCATGCATTAAAGGCAGGCTTTAAATGAATTGGTGCAACAACAAATCCAAGCCCTAACACAGATAAAAAACCGAATAGATAAGTCGGCAAAAGTTTGTCTTTCCAAATGCCTAATGCACATAGAATTCCGAAAAAGATGAAAGCAATGTATCCAAATTTTCTGATTTGTTTTTTTTCAGTCAAGTTCGAGTTCATTGCGCCAATCTGTTTTTTCTTCCCATTTGGGTTGTTCTTTCTTGAACAGGATATAGTCTTCAATAACCAGGACATCCATCTCAGTTCTCATAAAGCATTTGTAAGCATCTTCTGGAGTGCAGATAATGGGTTCGCCTCGGACATTGAAGCTGGTATTAACGATAACCGCACAACCGGTTAGTTTCTCAAATTCAGATATAATTGCATGATAATCAGGCTTATCTTTTTTGTTGACCGTCTGCAAGCGTGCTGAATAGTTGAGGTGCGTAATTGCGGGGATGTCGCTTCGTTTTACCTTAAGTCGGTCCATCATCGCCATTCCGTCTTTGGATGGCTGCGGCAGACGTCTTTCGTTAAGCACCTCCGAAACCAGCAGCATGTATGGGCTGGGCCGGTCAAGCTCAAAATAATCCGAAGCCTTTTCCTCTAATACGGATGGCGCAAAGGGCCTGAAAGATTCCCGGTACTTTATTTTTAAATTCATCACCGTCTGCGTATCCTGTCGCCGGGCATCTCCGAGAATGCTTCGTGCCCCCAAGGCTCTGGGGCCAAATTCCATCCGTCCAGCCATGTAACCGACGATCTTGCCTTCAGCAATCAATTTAGCAATTGTACTCGCCCTATTATCACAGTTTAGTTCATGGTACAAATAGCTATTGTTGCTAAGAAATGCTTTTACCATTTCATTTGAATAACGAGGGCCTAAATAGGAACCCTGCTGAAGGTCATTCCCGGTCTCATTCTCTCTTTCGTTTCCCAGATAGCGGTGCCAAACACACAGAGCGGCTCCCAGAGCACCGCCTGCATCTCCGGCAGCTGGCTGTATCCAGATATTGTTAAATGGCCCTTCTTTAAGCAAACGTCCGTTGGCGACACAATTAAGTGTCACGCCTCCTGCCAGGCAAAGGTTTTTTTGTTTCGTTTCCGCATAAACATGATTTGCCATCTTCAGAACTGCTTCCTCGGTTACGGCCTGAATGCTTGCTGCAATATCCATCTCTCTTTGCGTGATCTCGGTCTCGGGTCTGCGGGGCGGTCCGCCAAACAGTCGCGCAAAGCGTCTATTGGTCATTTTCAACCCACCCAGGAAATCAAAATAAGAAAGGTCCAGCCGGATAGAACCATCTTCTTTCAAATCGATCAATTCCTGTAATATAAGATCCTTATACTTTGGTGCGCCGTAGGGTGCCAATCCCATAAGCTTGTATTCACCTGAGTTCACTCTGAAGCCCGTGAAAAATGTAAAGGCCGAGTAGAGCAAACCCAGGGAATCCGGGAACTGGAGTTCCTTTAATATATTGATATCCTTCCCTTTACCAAATCCATAACTTGCAGTAGCCCATTCCCCTACACCATCTATTGTCAGAATAGCGGCTTCATTGAACGGCGAGGGGTAAAATGCTGACGCGGCGTGGGCTTCATGGTGTTCAGTAAAAAGAATTTCACCTTCGTAACCAGTTTCTTTTTTAATGACTTTTGGAATTTGCAGCTTCTGGCCGAGCCACAAAGGCATCGCCTGCAACCATGATCTCAGGCCCTTTGGGGCCACAGTAAGGTAGCTCATTAAAAGTCGTTCAAAAGTCAAAATGGGTTTGTCATAATAGACGACATAGTTGACATCTTCAATAGCGATGCCCGCTTCTTCAAGGCAGCTATTAATTGCATTAACCGGAAACCGCGGATCGTGTTTTTTTCGGGTAAGGCGTTCCTCTTGAATAGCAGTTATGATCTTCCCATTTCGAACGATACAAGCGGCGCTGTCATGGTATAGGCATGAAATTCCAAGGATAATCATTATTGTTCCTTCACAATTTCAAAAATTGTACCTCTTAATCTTAAACTGATAGAATCCGATAAGAGCAGCCAAACCCGAAGTCCAACTTATCTGATCCATAATAATGAAAAATTATTGGGTTATCGGTGTTTTATTTGCTGCAAACTTGGCAGAATCGATTCAACTATAATCTCTGCAAATTTTTCGGCAGCAAGGTCATTATAATGACAGTGGTCAACATAAAGGGTGTCATCGAATTCTTCAAATATTTCGGAGAGATCGATAAATTGAAATGGTTTATCAGTTTTTCGAAAGGCCTCATAGTACTGGTCTTGTTTCTGTCGACGGGTCTTGATGATATCGTCATCCCATTTTCTTTTTTTTAATCGATGAGCTTCTTCCGCCGACCATTTTTTTTTGTTAAACAGCGTTGGTTGTAAAATCATTATAAAATCAGCTGCATTCATCTTGCTTATTTGATATGCAGCCGCATATTGGGTTGCAGCTATCTTGGCCTGTTGCTTGAAGTCAATAGGCTTATCCCTCCGGATGTTGCTTACCAAGGGTGCCGTAAGCGTCGCTGAAGTTCCTCGGACCGAACCGGCTCGGTTCAGTCGCGAATCCCCTTTGATCTGGCGATAAAGAAAGTCAAAAGTATAGGACCAGCAGCGGAGCTTATGCATCAGATTGATAAAAATAAGATCCCCTCTTTCTGCTCTTTGCACAAGGGAGACGGCATTATTCCACACATGCTTATCGAGAAAACGATCTTCCACGGTTACTAAAAAAGGCGGGAGGGGCACATCATTTACGCCGCCTATGGAAAGTACCAGATTGGCGCGGTTCTCTGCCAGGTATCGATCCACCAAGAGCATTTCCTGAAACGAATTTCCACCTCTCAGGGCTAGATTTACAACTTCAACTCGCAGATTTAAGCGCTGATTAATTATCCGTTCTATGATTGAGGGAACCGTTGTTGAATTGTCAGAGGATCCAACCCCAAAAATGGTGCTTCCGCCTGTAACAATGATTGTCATATCGGGATCTTTGTAAGAAAAAGCCGGTGTAATTGAATATCCATTTTCATCTGTCTTAATGGACATCTCTCTTGAGACCCCTCTTTTGTGTATCGTAAAAGTGAAGTCGTGTGCCTGAACATACCCCAGGTATGGATGATACGGGCTGTCAACCGGCTTAATTCTCTCCCTGTATGTTCCTCTCTCACTTTTAAGCTTAATATATGTAAAAGATAACAGCTCCATTAAAGCCAGTGGAACAATAATAATTAGGCCCCAGAAAAAGATCCGTTTAATAATACTTGTTTTAAGATTTGACGGAGATGATTCAGTCTCCTTGACGCCATCGTTTTCCATTGAGAACTCTCCCCTGAATGGCAGAAGCACGCGGTAAATATAATGAAACTGTTCGTAAACGTTCTTGCCATAATCTTTTAAGAGC